>JAIOAS010000015.1:27934-30625 GCA_019873725.1 Chloroflexota bacterium
CGACACGCTCTGGGGCGCGACGTTTATGGTGCTGTCGCCGGAGCACCCGCTGGTGGAGCGCATCACCAAGCCGGAGTACCGCGAGGCAGTGAAAGCGTATCAGGCGCAGGCTGCCCGCCAGACCGAAATCGAGCGCATGAGCACCGAGAAGGAGAAAACCGGCGTTTTCACCGGCGCGTATGCGATCAACCCGGTCAACGACGCGCGCATCCCCATCTGGATCGCGGATTACGTGCTGCTCACCTACGGGACCGGCGCAATTATGGCCGTCCCCGCCCACGACGACCGCGACTTCGCATTCGCCATCAAGTTCGGCCTGCCCATCATCCCGGTGATCGATCGGGTGGACGGCCTCGCTAAATCCTTCGTGATGGGCGGGACCACAAAGCCAGAATTGCTGGACGCCCTTGCCGCAGCCGGCATCGACTTCATCCGCGAAAGCGGCGCCACGTTCGTCAGGCTGACCGTGGATCAGGTCGATCGGTATGCCGAGATCGTCCAGGCGCATCTCGAACCAGGATGCTGGACGGAAATCGTCGGCGCGCGCTGGCTCTTCGTCTTCGAGGACGCCATCATCCCCTTCGACAGCATCGAAGCTGAGGAAAAAATCATGGCGCGCTGCAAGGCGCTCAATCCGTCAGTGGCGAAGTACCGCACGGTCATGGAAATGTTGTGGAGTCTCCCCTTCTACCGGGATACGCTCTACCACGCCGAGTACGGCACGATGATCAACTCCGGCGCGTTCAGCGGCACGCCCGGTGACGTCGCCAAACAGCGCGTCATCGCGTGGCTGGCGGAACGCGGGCGCGGCAAGGCCACGGTCAACTACCGCCTGCGCGACTGGCTCATCAGCCGCCAGCGCTATTGGGGCGCGCCGATCCCCATCATCTACTGCGACACGTGCGGCGTTGTGCCCGTGCCCTACGAAGACCTGCCCGTGCTGTTGCCCGATGACGTGGACTTCATGCCGACCGGCGAAAGCCCGCTCAAGTATCACGCAGGCTTCCTGCACACCACCTGCCCGAAGTGCGGCGGCCCCGCCACCCGCGAGACCGACACCATGGACACGTTCGTCTGCTCATCCTGGTACCAGTACGCCTATCTCAGCCCCTACTACCGGGAGGGCGAACCGGCGCACGCCGACTCGATCCCCTGGGATACGGAGGAAGCGAAGTACTGGCTGCCGGTGGATACCTACACGGGCGGGGCGGAGCACGCCGTCATGCACCTGCTGTACACGCGCTTCTTCACCAAAGCCCTGCGCGACGCCGGCATTGTCAACTTCGACGAGCCGATGCTGCAACTGCGCAACCAGGGCACCATCCTCGGCGAACCGCGCAGCGGCGATTGTGTGGAAGTGACCGGCACGTGGGAAGGCGCGGCCTTCAGAGCCGAGGGGATCACCGTCTACAGCTTCAAGGATCAGGCCACGTGGCCCCCCGCCGAGCGCGGCGCGACCATGGTCCGCGGCGAGGTGATCGACCGCGACGACGTCAGCCTCAAGGTGCAGACCTCGGAGGCCGGCGAACTGACGGTGGTGCTGGTGAACGAAGACATGCCCGTCGCCATCCCCGGCAAGGAAACGGGCGGCACGGCAAAGGACATCCTCTACCACCTGGACGTGGAGAAAATGTCCAAGAGCAAGAAGAACGTCGTCGCGCCGGACGAGCTGGTGGCGCAGTACGGCGCCGACACGGTGCGCGCGTACCTGATGTTCGGCTGGCGCTGGGAGCAAGGCGGCCCGTGGGACAGCCAGGGCATCGAGGGTGTCGTGCGCTGGATCAACCGCGTGTGGAACATCGTCACGGAAGCGGCGTCGCAGACGACGGCGCAAGCCAGCACCGCTGAGACGCTCAGCGAGCGCGAACTGCGGCGCGCGATGCACTTCGCCATCAAGAGCATCACCGAGGATTTGGAGAACTTCAGCTTCAACACCGTCATCGCCCGGCTGATGGAATACACGAACGCCCTCAGCAAGGCCAGGGCCGCGCACTACGGCAGCGCGCTGTGGGATGAAGCCATTACCAACCTGCTGCTGTTGGTTGCCCCCGTCGCACCGCACATCGCGGAGGAACTGTGGGCGTTCCTGGGCAAGCCGTACAGCGTCCACCAGCAAGCGTGGCCCACCTGGGACCCGGCGATGCTCGTCGAGGACGAAATCGAAATCCCGGTGCAGATCAACGGCAAAGTGCGCGGGCGCGTCACCGTCCCGGCGGACGCGGACGAGGATGTCATCAAGGCCGCCGCGCTGGCGGATGCGAACGTCCGGCGGCATCTCGAAGGCCAGCAGGTGCTCAAGGTGATTGTGCCGAACAAGAGGCTGGTGAGCATCGTGGTGAAGGGGAAGTAGGAGTAGAATGGACGAGGGGCTGGAGGGGAATCCAGCCCTTCGTTATAAAATCAAGTTGGGCGGCAGTCGAGGTCAGCAAAAATCGCTTGACAAAGGGACTGATATGGCACAAAATGGAAAAAACAACAGTGTTGTGGAAAGGAATGAACAATGACGACCTATCAAGCCACCTATACAGACCGGATTCGCCAGGAAGTGGCGCAGACGCCGGACGAATACTTGCCGCTCTTGAAGGAAAAAGCTATATGCCCCCCCGTTTTGGCCTGACAAACTCCACCATCGAAAAAATCTGCAGCGTATTCGCCAACTATCCCCAGGTGGAAAAAGCTATTTTGTACGGC
>JAIOAS010000015.1:30779-34403 GCA_019873725.1 Chloroflexota bacterium
TCAGCGATCCCGACGTAGTCGAGCACATCCAGCGCGTGGGCGTCACGTTTTACGAAAAGTCGGGCGAACAGCAGACAACCTGCTCATAGGGACCATCTGAGGATGCCATGGCCACACAAAAGGCAAAACCATGACGCAGGACAACACGATAGTGGCCGGTGAAGTGCAGGCCATCTTATTTCAGTGGGCGTTTCCAAAGACAAACGAGTGATGAATAGCGAAACAACTTGCTCCCAAAACGGGATCACGAACATCCGGCCAATTCGCACAGAATCAGACTACGAAGCAGCACTGGCAGAGATCGAGCGTCTGTTTGATGCCGAACCCAACACACCGGACGGGGATCTCCTGGAAGTGCTGATCACACTGGTCGAGGCGTATGAAGCGCAACATTATCCCATTCCTGCACCAGACCTGACGGAAAGCCTCGAATATGCTGCTGTTCTACAATGACAAATCCTAGCAAAAAAGCGACCTCACGGTGATATCGCCGTGAGGTCTGATGAAATTCGTGGCAGGCGCAGGGTATTTCAGCCCCACCATAGCTCCCCGTGCAGTCCGGGGCACCTTGCCCGCACTTATCATATCCGGTTTTTGAAATTACGTCAATGATGTCAAAAGAACCTCTATGTGGCAAACTGCACCAAAGAGGATAAAAATCTGTCAACGGACGAAACGGATTTTTCGTTTCAATCCGTTCCATCCGTTTAATCCGTTGACATTTGATAAGGAGACCAATGAAAATCACCGACGTTTCCCTCTTCAAAGTGCGCGGCGCGTACACCGGGCCGTACTTTCCGCCGGGCGACCGGCAGGCGCAGATGATCGACATCTACCCGGAGTTCAACGCGCAGGCCATGTCCGGCCGGCGGCGCGACGAAGGGCCGGAGATCATCAGCGAAATCTACGTCGAAATCCTTACCGATGAAGGGGTGAGCGGCCTCTTCGGCCCCATCGAGGATTACCAGGCGTTCATCATCCACAAATTCCTGCGCCCCTTCCTCGTCGGGCGCGATCCGCTGGCGACAGAACTGCTCTACGATCAGATGATCCGCCTGCACCGGCACGGGCGCTCTGGGATGTTTATGACCGGCGTGAGCGTGATCGATTGCGCGCTGTGGGACCTCAAAGGCAAGGCGTGGGGCCAGCCGATCTACCGCCTGCTCGGCGGGCCAACGCGCAGCGCGGTTCCGGCCTACGCCAGTATGCTTGGCTACAGCATCGAGCCGGAAGAAGCCGCTAAAATCGCGCTGGAGTTTCGGGATCAGGGTTACGCCGCGCAGAAGTGGTTCTTCCGCTACGGTCCCGGTGACGGCGAGGCCGGCATGGCGAAGAACGTGGCGCTGGCCTACGCGCTGCGCGAGGCGCTCGGCCCGTACTACCCGCTGATGTTCGACGCCTATATGGGCTGGGACGCGCAATACGCTTCACAGATGCTCCACCACCTCAACCTGCTCAACGTCACCTGGGTCGAGGAGCCGCTGCCGCCGGAGCGCGTCGGCAGCTTCCAACGGCTCAAGGGTGCGGCGAGCGTCCCCCTGGCAACGGGCGAGCACGTCTACACCCGCTGGCAGGTGAAGGAGCTGCTGGTCAACAATGCCATCGACTTCGTGCAGACCGATCCTGACTGGACGGGCGGCATCACCGAGCTGGTGAAGATTTGCGCGCTGGCCTCAGCCTTCGAAGCGCCCGTCGTGGCGCACGGGCACTCACTGCTGGCGGCGCTCCACGTCGCCGGGTCGCAGTCGCCCGCCGTCGTCCCCTACGTCGAATACCTCGTCCGTCACCAGGCGCGCAAGCAGTTCTTCCACAAGCCACAGTATGCGCCGGAGTATGGGCGCATCGCCCTGCCGGAACTGCCCGGCCTGGGTCTGGCGTTGGATGAGTCGAAGATCGAGGCACGGGAGGCGCTATGAAATCTCCAGATGAAATACCCACGAAGACACCCTTAACGGAAGTCAATTTCGATTTGGCGGAGCTATTAGCGCAAGTGACCGAAGAAAACTTGCATGCCGAAGTCGATACTGGGGTAGTCATAGGACAAGAAACATGGTAAACTATTGATAATACAGGTATCGAAAACGTATATCAGATTTGGTGTCAGGCCAGAGAATGGAGGCCCGAACATGGAAACAAAGGTGAGAGACCCACTCCCCACAATAACCATCAATACCAGGTACGAAAATGGCGCGCTACACCCATTGGAACGGCTCAATCTTCCCGAACATCAGCTCGTGAAAGTGCAAATCCTTCCGCCGAAAGTGCAGATCACCGGGCAAACCGCGCAGCGCAAGGTCAGCCGGTTCATATTGGATGAACTGAGTTACCTTATGGGGGGCGAACAACCCTCACTCATCCAGGTAGAAGCGCAGCTATACTGGCGTGTGCCCGTAGTGATGACATATCCAACGCACGGAAAACTAGGCATTGTCGGGCATATTGACGTCGATGTGGAAACCGGCAAACTCATTTTGCCTCCCGGAGGCCTTGATGAACTCAAACGCAGCGCTCAAAGGCTGGTTACCCATCATTCACCAGAAACAGCTTAACAGAGCAGATTGCCTGGTTGCTTGCGTCTTGATGATCCTGAACTATCTGAACTACGCAGCAACCTCGGAACAAATCACCCGACTTTTCGATATGGACCCAGACTTAGGCGTACCCGCCTCGCGCATCAAACGACTTGAGCAATGGGGACTGCATATCCTGTATGTATCCGGGACTATGAATGACTTGCGCCAACACCTGGCACAAAAAGAGCCTTGCATTGCTTTTGTCAACACAATACACCTGCCTTATTGGGACGAAATGACCCGCCACGCATTGGTAGTCTCAGGGATAGACGAACACTATGTCTACCTGAATGATCCCTTTTTCGACGAAGCGCCCCAATCTGTCACACATCTTGAGTTTATGTTGGCCTGGGATGAATTCGAAAACACTTATGCCGTCATTAGCAAATAACCCGAAAGTGGCTTGGTCAGGAGACCTGCGAAAGCAAACGCGACGATCAGATTAACGACTACCTGACTAACGACAATCAAACTATCCCCCCAAAGGAGCAACCCCTATGTCAACTTTCAAAGACGATTTTATTGAAGCCAACGGCATCCGCCAGCACTACTGGCGCACGGGCGACGGGACAAAGCCCGCGCTCGTGCTGTGTCACGGCGTCACCGACAACGGCTTGTGCTGGACGCCCGTAGCACGCGCGTTGGAGCACGACTTCGACGTGATTATGCTGAATGCGCGTGGACACGGCCTCTCGGATGCGCCGGAAAGCGGCTATGCGACTGCCGATCTTGCCGCCGACCTCGCGGCATTTATCCGCGCGCTTGGCCTCGAAAAGCCTGCCGTGCTGGGCCACTCGATGGGCGGCGCAACGGTGTCATACACCGCGTACCAATACCCGGAGCTGATCGGCAAAGCGTTGCTGGAAGACCCCGGCTGGTGGGATGACGACAGTCCGCGCCAGACAATGACGGAGGAAGAGCGTCAAACCTTTGCTGCGGAATGGCAAAAACGCATCATCGAACAAAAGCAACGTTCCCTGGAGAGTCTGATCGCGCAATGCCGGAAGGATTGCCCCACCTGGCCCGAAGCAGAGCTGGAGCCTTGGGCCTT
>JAIOAS010000016.1:0-27120 GCA_019873725.1 Chloroflexota bacterium
CGCGCTGACGATGGACATCGCCGACGCGCGCATCGCCGCCTCGGTCTTCGCCATTATGATGGGCATCTCCAACCTGGGATCGGCGGTCGCCGACGGCCTCGCCACCGCCCTGAGCGACGACCTGGGCTTCACGGCGGTTTTCTGGCTACTGGCGCTGGTCAACTTGATCACAATGCCGGTGCTGTGGCGGCTGTTCAAGAAAGCGCCGGAGATTGCGAACCGGGTCAAGTGAAGACGTAAGGAGGAAAAGAAAATGGCATCACCCAAACGTAAGGTACGAAATCGTCAGGCACGCAAAAAGACGACAACCGAAGAGATGAGAGAAAGGCTCCGCGACAAATTAGGTGGGAAGGAAATCGTCTTCGTTGAGTCTACCGACGGGGTGAAAATGTCTGAAGTGCTGGAGGCATTCATTGCGCCATTTATGGAGTTTGCCGATACGGAAGAGAGATTTGAAAAGCTGGTCACGATAGCGGTGATTGCCTGGAACGCCTCATTGTTGCCGCGAAGCGCGCAAACAAAGGCCATAGATGATGTGCTAACCTCGCTGCCGCCAGAAACACAAGCAGACGCCAGGGTGATTGTAAGAGACTTAATGCGACGAAAGCGGAAATACTTCGGCAAGAATCGAAGAGCAATTATAGATTTCGAGATTACAGATACGAAGAAGGAATTTCACCTGATGGTCGCCTCGACGCCTGAAAATATATAAGCGGCCGGCTCCTTAGGATTTGTTAACTATAACTTCCGTGCCAACCTTCCCGGAAGCCAGGCTTGGACAAGCGGCAAAGCTTGGAAGACATCCTGACTGAGCTATGGTCAGCTTCCGGGAAAGTCACAGGCAATGGACAAGCGGCAAATCGGCAGTATAGTCGTGCTTATGAACAAACCTAAGACTATCGTAAAGAGATTGCTGTTGTGGATGATCGCCGTCACCTTACTAACAGGCTGCTCCGGCGTCGACCTGCCGGTGGACATCCCCCTGTTGGCGACGAAAACGCCTACGCCCACCCTCACGTCGACGCCCACGTTGACGCCCACACCGACCGCCACCCCCACCCCAACCCCCACGCCCACCCCTACGCCGATGCCGGGCGAAGTCCTGACGAAGGCCGAACACGCCTACCGCATCGGCGATTGGGACGCCGCCGAGGCGCTGTACGGGCAATTGTTGCCGCTCTCTTCGATCACGCAAGAAGAAGCGCAAAAGGCCATGCTCGGCCTGGGAAAGACACGCCTGGCACGCGGCGCTTACGCCGAAGCCATCGAACTGCTGCAAACCCTGCTCACCGACGCGCCGCAGCTCGCCGAGGCCCACCTTTATCTGGCCGACGCGCTGAAGGCGTCCGGCGATCCGCTTGCCGCCGCCGCGCACTACGACATCGTCGCGCAGGCGTATCCGCTGCTCACCCACCCGGCACGCGAGTGGCAGGGCGACGCGCTCTACGCCGCCGGGCGCTACGAAGAAGCGCGCGACGCCTACAACCTGGCGCTCGCCGCCGCCGACACCAACAGCAAGAAAGCATTCCTGGGCGAAAAACTCGGCCTCACCTACGCGGCGCTCAACGATTACGCCGCCGCCATGAACGCCTACGATGACATTCTCAACGTCGCGCAAATCGCCAGTTACCGGGCGCGCATCATGGCCCAGGCCGCCGATACCGCGCTCATCTTCGGCGACGACGCCGAAGCTTACCGCCGCATGCAAGTCCTCATCGCCACCTATCCCACGCAAGCCGCTGCGCATCCGGCGCTGGTCAAACTGGTGAACGCCGGACAACCGGTGGATGACATGCTGCGCGGCAAGGTCAACTACCACGCCAGGGCTTACGAGCCGGCGATTCAGGCTTTCACCCGCGTCATCAATGCCAGCGCAGCCCACGGCGGTGAGCCACATTACTACATTGGGCTGTCGCATCTGGGAGCGGGAAATTACGCGCAGGCATTGTCGACATTCGAGGCATTGCTACGCGATCACAAAGGGGATGATTACTGGGGCAGCGGATGGATCGGCAAAGCCCAGGCCCTCGCCGCGCTAGGCCGCATTGACGAAGCCGTCAAAGCCTACCAGACGCTACCGGCCGAATTGCCCGATCACCCGCGCGCGGCGGAAGCGCTGCGCAACGCCGCCGACCTGCTCGAACGCGCCGAGCGATTCGACGAGGCTGCCGCTCTCTATCTGGAGATGGCAGAAACCTACCCCAACGACGAGAACGCGCCGGCGGCACGCTTTCGCGCCGCGCTGCTGCACTACCGCGATGGCGACACCGTCACAGCACAGCAGACATGGGACGATCTCATCCGCTGGTATCCATACAGCAAACCGGCGCAGGGTGCGCGTTTCTGGCTCGGCAAGACATACCTGCAAGCAGGCAATGTCATCAGCGCCACAGAGAAACTCGGCGAGGCAGTATCCAGTGGGCCGTGGGATTTTTATGGCTTGCGGGCCGCCGATCTGCTCAAGGGGCGCGAACCTTTCGTCGTCACAGATACGCCAGTGATGAGGTGCGACTCTCCTGAGGATGAAGCCGCCACCGAAGCATGGCTGGCGGGGTGGCTGGGGCTGGAATCGAGTGCGGGCATCGCGGCGCTGCCGCCAGAACTACTGGATAACGTTTACTTGCGGCGCGGGACGCTGCTCCTACGCCTGGGCCACTTCGACGAGGGCCGCGCGGACCTGGAAGCCCTGCGCGAAGCCACCGCCGGCGACGCGCTGACGCAGTACCGGCTGGCGCTCTACTTCCGGGACATCGGCCTGTACCGCTCGTCGATCATCGCCGCGTCCACGGTATGGCGACTTGCGGGCGCGCCGCCGATTCAGGAAGCGCCGCGCTTCCTCGGCTGTCTGATCTATCCCACCTACTACAGCGATTTGGTGGAATCAGAAGCCACCGCGCGCGGCCTCAGCCCGCTCTTCGTCTACGCGCTGCTACGGCAGGAAAGCCTCTTCGAGGGGTACGCCACATCCTACGCTGCCGCGCACGGCCTGATGCAGGTCATCCCGGCGACAGGACAGGAGATCTTCAATGCGCTCGGTTGGCCGCCAGGCTACAAGACGTCCGATCTCTACCGCCCCATGGTCAGCGTGCACTACGGCGTGTGGTATTTAGCCCGCCAGCGAGATTACATCGACGGCAACCTCTTCGCGGGGATGGCGGCCTACAACGGCGGGCCGGGCAATGCCATGCGCTGGTGGAGCGCCGCCAACGCCGATCAAGACCTCTTCGTGGAACTCATCGGCTTCGCCGAGACGCGCACTTACGTCGAGCGCATCCGCGAGCACTACGCACGCTATGCGTGGTTGTATCGGGGGGAAATGCCGTAAGGCGAGTTGACAACTCGCCCTACATCCTACATCCAATCCGGCCGGCCGGCTGCCACTTCTTCGGCTTCGGCGCGCCCATACGTTTGCGCCATCTGCCGCAGCCTGGCGCTGTATTCGGGCAACAAGTCGCCCTCGCGGAAGCGCCACGCCCAGTTACCGCCGAACTTGCCAGGGGAGTTCATCCGCGCTTCGTTCCCCAAGCCGAGCACGTCCTGCAAGGGGATGATCGCCATGTCGGCAACCGAGCGATAGGCCATGCGAATCAACGCCCAATGGATCGGCTCGGCAATCGGACCCAGATAGCGGTGTAGATTCTCCAATTCGGCCTTCTCTCGACTCGCATACCAGCCTACCGTCGTTTCGTTGTCGTGCGTGCCGGTGTAGATCACCGAATTATGCCGCAAGTTGTGGGGCAGATAGGGATTTTCGGCAGTGCTGGTGAAGGCGAATTGCAGGATGTTCATGCCGGGGAACTCGAATCGATCACGCAGTTCTTCGACATCCGGCGTGATACGCCCCAGGTCCTCGGCGATGATGGGCAACTCACCCAACGCGTCGCGCAACGTCTCAAACAGCGCCGCCCCCGGTCCTTCCACCCACTCGCCGTTGATAGCGGTTGGCTCTCCGGCAGGAACTGCCCAGTATGCAGCAAATCCCCGGAAATGGTCGAGCCGCAAAATGTCCACCGTGCGGAAAGTCTGGCGAATACGGGCGATCCACCAGGCATAATCTTGCTCTTCCATCACATCCCAACGATAAAGCGGATTCCCCCACAGTTGCCCCGTTGCGCTGAAATAATCCGGTGGGACGCCCGCGACCACGGTTGGCAACAAATCTTCGTCCAGGAAGAACAAGTCCGGGTGCGCCCATACGTCCACGGAATCGTAAGCCACGAAAATCGGAATATCCCCAACGATGCTGATCCCCTTGTCGTTGGCATATTTCTTCACACCTTCCCACTGGCGGAAGAACTGGTACTGGCAATACCGTTGCGCGAAGACGGCCTCGTCCAGGCGCTCGCGCCAGGCGGCTAACGCCTCCGGTTCACGGAAAGCCAGCTCCGGCTCCCACGTGTTCCATACCGCGCCGCCATGCGCGTCCTTGAGGGCGATGAAGAGCGCGTAATCCTCCAGCCATTCGGCGTTGTCGGCGCAGAACTTGTCGAAGGCGTCACGCCGTTCACCCCGCGCCTGCTGGCGGAACGTGCGGGCCGCACGCTGCAAAATCGCCGTTTTGAAGGAAATCACCGCCCCAAAATCGACCTGATGCGTGGGAAAACGACTTGCCGGTTCCAGGTCGGCAGGATTAATGTCACCCTCGGATACCAGCCGCGTCAGATCGATGAGCAGCGGATTGCCCGCAAAGGCCGAGAAACACGCATAGGGGGAGTCGCCATAGCCCGTGGGGCCAAGCGGCAAAATTTGCCACAACGCCTGCCCGCTTTCGACCAGAAAATCGACAAATTTGTAAGCCTGTTCCCCCAACTCACCGATACCATACCCACCGGGCAGCGATGTAGGATGGAGTAAAATACCTGCAGCACGTGGAAAGCGCATATCATCACCTCACTTTTGTGATCTGTCGTGCAGTATACTTGAAAGCAAGAGAAGAGCAAGATGCAGGATGCAGGATACAAGATGCAGGATGCAAGATGCAAGATGCAGGAGGAAGGAGGCAAAAGGCAGGATGCGAACTAGTTGGGGATGAGGCGCATCACAGCACCAATGTCCTCGTGGAACCAGTAGCCTTGCGGCGCTTCGGCGTTGTGGAAACCTTTGCCCGGCAGAACGACGGTTAGCTGCCCATTGTCCTCGAGGCGGAACCAGAAGCGGTATTCGTACACGTCCCGTACAGCCAGGTCAGGCGTAGGACTAAAGAGAACGCCGACGTTCAATGTCTCGGTGTCAGAGAGCAGACCGATCGATGAGAGTCTCTGCACAGAGGGGCCATCAAACTGCACGCCATCGCGCGAGATATGCCACACCAGGGTATATGTATCGCCCAGAGATGAAGCATCATCCAGCAAGTATGTCTCACCCGCGCCGTTGTTCCAGACGTAGGCAACGACATACGGACGCTCCGTGGGATTGGTCACGCGGAACTGCCGGACGAACGTCGCGCCGTGGAAGTAGGCGTAAGCGTCCAGATCGCTGTCGTAAGCGCCGGTGTTGAGCTGCCAGATAGTACGCAGCCGCTCACCGTTGAACAGGTCGCCCCGAATGACCAGCGCCAGCTTATCGTAATACGCCGCCAGATGCGGATCGGCGATACGGTTCTCGCCCGTTTCGAGCGTCTCCCGGTAACCGTCCGGCATCAGTCGCCCAAAGTGACCGATGCGCCAGTCGGGATCGGCCGGCGGCAAGCGCGCGAGTAGGGGATTGCCCAGTCCAAGCAGATCGACAACGTAGACCTGCGGCCCGGCGAAATAGCCGTAGAAGCCCACCGAACCTTTCTCTACCACCGGAGGAGCAGCCACTCGCGCCGCCCGTCCTTCCAACGCCCAATCGTGATCGGGCAGTGGATTGGGCTGCTGGAACGCGCGCAACAGGCCGGTATTGCGGTAATAGTTGGCGCGCTCATCCGTGATGGTGCGCCCGTACAGCCATCCCGGCTCGGTACCGGTGCGCGCACCAACCTCGCCGCTCGCCCGCACCGGCGAGAACGGCGCGCTCAATCCCACGAGCACGACACCCGCCAGCGCGATCGCCTGCACTGTCCGCCTTTGAGCCAACACGGGACTGCTTACCAGGAGCATCAACGCGGCGAACAATGTCACGCTGAAAAAGCGCCCGCTCATAAAGTCGCCCCCGACGTAGACGACGTACAGCAAATAGAGCAACATTCCCACAACGACGGGCAACTTGTACCATTCGCGCGTCAGAAACAGCGTGAGCGTCCCCAGACCGATGACAAACAACGTGATGGTGTCGGCCCGCAGCGAGTTGTGCAGGTATTTCAGCCCTTCCATCATCAAATCCTGGCGGCTGATCAGCGCCGAGGTCAGTTTGGCATAGGCAGTGTTGGGAAATGGAAACCCGTAGTAGAAAAGCGAGAACAGCTCCCAGAGAACGAACGGCAGAAACCCAAGTGCCACGACACCCACGGCCTTCAGGCTACGCGTCCTGACCAACCCATAAAGGATAACCGGCGCGTAAAACAAAAGCATATCCGCACGGTTGACCATGCCGAGCGCAGCCAGAAAAGCAAGCCAGAAGAGCGTAGCCCCTCCCCCCCTCTGTCCCCTCCGATGGGGGGGATGAAGGGAGGGGAAGAATTCGGCATCGAAATAAACCAGCAGGAACACAACCAGCAACAAATGCGCGAGAGGGTTTTCCAGACCGGAAGTCGCGTAATCGATCGAAGCTTTCGACAGTGTAAGGACAGCAAGGCCCGCGCACGCCAACCACACCGAGCGCGACGCGCGAAACGCAAGCAGGCCCGCCGCGATGAGCGAGAGCACAATCGACAAGATTTGACTGGTGAAGAAAATCTCTCGCGTGAAGAAATATGCCGCCGACACGAGGAACATCCACAGCGGATGCGTGTACGTCTGCACCCGCTCGGCCACGTTCCACGTCAACCCATAGCCATTGACGAAGTTATTGACCGTTCTGAAGGTGATGTAGGCATCATCGGAAAGCCAGGCATTACGAATCACCAACGCCGCAAACGCCGCCAGAAACACCCCCACCAACACTTTTTCCTTGCTCGCCAACTCAACCCGACTCAACGCCCCTCCCCTGTCTCCCGCTTACTGTCTACCAATACGGCGCGCCCCTGCTCCCACACGTATATGTACAGCGGCATCTCTTGCCAGTATCGCGCTGCATCCCACGTGATTGTTCCCAATGCACCAACGCGCTGCACACCAGGTAGCACCGCTGCCACGCCCGCGCGAGAAGGTCGTTCACCGGACTCCACCACAGCGTCAATGGCCTCAGCCAGTGTGTAGACGGCTTCGTATGTCGGCAAGGCATAGACGCCAGGATCAGGTACGTGCGGACCGACGGCGCGGTAGGCCGTGTCCCAGGCCTCCAGACCGGGGAGGTCACGCGGTAAGGGGTACGGGGTGACGAACAGCGTTCCCTCGGGCCACACGTTCCCCCCCTCAATCCCCCCCAGGGGGGGGGAAGTAAGGAGGAATGTCCCTTCCACCAGGGGTGAATTGAACGGGAATATTCCCCCCGCCACAAGAGCAGCGGAAGACGTTATCCCCCCCGCCGGGAGAGACGTAAGGGGGGGAAGGGCTGCTGCATCGCGCATCGCTGCGGCGACCTGCTCCGGCGGCGGCGCCATGGACCACGCCGGCGCGCTCGTCGGCGTGAGCCACGCCCCCACGGCAAGCAGCGGCATCCCTGCCTCGGCATAGACGGCGCCGGCAGCCTCCGTGCTGGCCTGTCGGTAATGCCCGATCACCGCCATAACGTCTGGGTCAATGACGAGGTTATGCGCCGTCGTATCCGCCAACCCCGGATCGGCGCGGTCGTCGTAGGCCACGAGTTCCAGCCTCCAGCCGCCGGCGCCTCCCGCTGCATTGATCTCGCGTACCGCCAGTCGCGCTGCGTAGATCGCATCGTAGCCCACGTAGCGATAGCGCCCCTCGAACGGCGCAACCAGGCCGATTTTGAGCACGCGCGGGAGAGCAGGGGGAAGACACGCCGCCAACACGCAAAGGCTGGTGAGCAGCAACGCGCGCCAAACACGAGGCCAGCGATTAGTCATCATAAGACTATGTCTGTGGGGAGCAACGTACTAACCGACGACGGACTAGAGACTATCCGACTAAAGACTATCCGACTAAAGACAACCTGACTCAGTAGATCCAATTTTGCTTGGTCTGGATCGCCACATCCAGACCAGAACGGGGATCGACGGGGATCTGACGATCCCCTTGGAGCATTTTGGGATCTACTGTGACTCGCTCTCACTTGCCAAGCATCGCCAACGCCTGGCGGATTTTCTCATCAAGGGTCAATTTGACATCACGGGGCAGTTGTTGCAGGGCACGCTGGGCCTCGACAATGCTGAAGCCGAGCGTCGTCAGCGCGGCGATCACGTCGGCATCATCCTCAGCGACCTCCATCACCGTAACGCCTTGCCGCTTGATCTTGTCCTTGAGATGTAACACAATCGCCTCGGCGGTCTTCTTGCCGACGCCGGGCGCACGGGAAAGGGCTTCCGGCTGCCCATTGAGCACGGCCCGGCGCAGCGTATCCGGTGAAAGCGTGCCGAGGACGTTCAGCGCCGCTTTCGGCCCTACCCCGGAGACGCCCAACAGCATCTCAAACAAATCTTTTTGATCCTGATCGGGGAAACCATACAGCGCCAGTTCGTTCTCGCGGACGTGCAAATAGGTGTAGAGCGTTGCCCGCTTCCCCGGTGAGAGCACGACGGTAAGGGGAACATGCACGGCGAATCCTACACCGCCCACATCCAGCACGACAACGCCGTTATCCGCGCCGCGCACGACGCCTTCCAACTGTGCAATCATCATGCCTCCCCTTTCAGCAACCCATCCAGCTTGAGCCGGTGCAAGCAGCAGATGGCGACCGCAGCGGCATCAGCGGCGTCATCGGGCCGGGGGATGTCCGGTAATGCGAGCAGCAACCGCACCATCTCCTGTACCTGCCGCTTGTCGGCGCTGCCGTAACCGGTGATCGCCTGCTTGATCTGCATCGGCGTGTATTCGACGATCGGCAAACCGGCATCGGCCAGGGCCAGCAAAACCACGCCACGCGCCTCCCCCACGGACATCGCCGTGCGGCTGTTACGGCTGAAAAAAAGTTCCTCCACCGCAGCGGTCTCCGGCGCATACTCGCCGATCACAGCCTGCAAGCCCGCATAAATGCGTTGCAACCGCGCCGGAAGGGGCATTTTCGCCGGTGTATCGACTACGCCGATAGCCACCGGCGATAAACGCCCTTCCGTTTCCTCAACCACTGCATATCCCGTGATAGCCGTACCGGGATCAATCCCCAAAACGCGCATAGCGTCCCACGTGCAACGCACGGCGGTACCCGTGCGTTGCACCCCAAGCGTCAGGCCATCGCGGCCTCGAAGGCCGACATCACTTCGTCCGACATTTCCAGGTTAGAGAACACCTGGGTCACGTCATCCAATTCTTCCAGGCTCGAGATGAGCTTGAGCACCTGCACGGCACTCTTCTCATCGAGCGACACCTCGTTTTGCGGGACCAGCACCAGATTGGCCTCATCGACCGGGATGTTCATTTCTTTGAGGTGACTGCTGACCGCGTGCAGATCGGTAGGGTCAGTATAAACGATGTGATCGTCCTCATCCTCGCCCTGGATGACATCTTCTGCGCCGGCTTCGACTGCGGCCTCGAACAAGGTATCAAAATCGACACTCGCCGGGACATGGATTGCGCCCTTGCGATTGAATTGCCAGGCAACCGAGCCGGGGCTGGCGATGGAACCGCCGGCTCGGCTCAATGCGTGACGCACAGCAGCGATCGCGCGATTGCGGTTGTCGGTAACGACATCGATCATGATGGCGACGCCGTTGGGACCGTAACCTTCATACGTGATCTCCGTGATCTCCGCGTCGTCCTTGTCCTCACCGGTACCGCGCCGGATCGCGCGGTCGATGTTGTCGCGCGGCATGCCCAGGCTGCGCGCTTTATCCAGCACCATACGCAAACGGATGTTGCTCTCGGGGTCTCCTCCCCCACCTTCGCGCACGGCGATGACGATCTCGCGCGCGACTTTGGTAAACACGGCGCCACGCTTGGCGTCGTTGGCTTCTTTCTTCCGCCGAATGGTTTGCCAATGGCTATGACCTGACATACAGCCTCCTCATTGTGATATAGATTCAAGAACCTCAGCTTTAATTGACATGCGCCAGAAGCGCACAAACCCACCATCGAAAAATCGACCGGGCGACTGCTACTACTCGCCCGGTCTATGGGAGCTAAGCACGGCTCCCAGTAAATCCTTTCTGCCACGCACAAATGCATCACCGTTCATCGGACGCTTGCCGGCCATCTGCACCTGCAACAAAATAAGCGCACCTTCTCCCGCGACCACAGCGGGATACTTCTCCCACAGAAAGACAGTGCCTGGACAATCCGCTTTCGCATTGCCGGTCACCGCCTCACCGCGCAAGACCTTCAGCCGTGCGCCATTCCATGTGGTGAACGCCCCCGGCGCAGGCGCAAAAGCACGCACATGCCGCTCAAGCTTATCTGCGGGACATGTCCAATCGATACCGGCGGCCTCCGTGGAAATACGCGGCGCCAGCGTTACACCCTCTTCGGGCTGGGGCTGAGGCTGGATCAGCCCGGCCACATAGTCAGGCAACACCTCCAGCAGCAACTGTGCGCCGATTTCGGCAAGTCGCGCCTCCAGTTCTCCGCCCGTTTCCCCCGGCAAGATAGGCACTTCCCGTTTGGCGACGATGGGGCCGGTATCCAGGCCCTCATCCATCTTCATGATGGTGACGCCGGTAACGGTATCGCCGGCTAGAATTGCCGCTTGCACCGGCGCTGCACCACGCCAGCGCGGCAGCAATGAAGCATGGACGTTGAGCACCCCCAAGCGCGGGATTTCGAGGACGGAGGGGCGCAGAATCTGCCCATACGCCGCCACCACGATCACATCCGGCGCCCAGGCCCGAATGCGTTCGACGGCTTCTACACGCCGCAGCCGCTCCGGCTGGAAAACGGGGATGCCTTCGGCCAACGCAAACTCCTTGACCGGAGAAGCAACCACATGCCGCCCTCGTCCGGCCGGTCGGTCTGGTTGCGTGACCACGCCGACAAGCGGATAATGCGAGGCGAGCCGTTCCAATGTCGGCAGCGCAAATTCGGGTGTTCCCATAAAAACGATTCGCGGTTCCACGTTGCACATTTTATCATAAGGTGCATAAGGAGCAAGTACTTTCCACAGAATATCACCATTCTCGTCACAATGCCCCTATTAGCTGCGAGCGGACCGCCAGATTCGCGTTTTGCGACCTATCGCAGCGTAAAACGGGGAACTGGCGTTCCCCTCGGAGCAAGCCCGAGGAGTAGAGTTGCAGTTGCAGACCCCCACACCCTATGGTATTATTAGTTTAGTCAGCGGCGGTCGCTTTGGAGGAAAAAGCGTGGAGGCAGAAAACTCGCAGTCATTCATTACAAAGCTGAGTGAGATTTGCCGTCTCAGCGGCGACCTGCCCTGGCAAACGGCAATCCAGCAAGCTCTTGCGCTTTTTGCCCAAACGGCCCAAACACAAAATGCTGCCCTGTTACTGCTTGACGAGAGCTGCATGCCCCTCTACTGCACGCAGCATCAACAGCCAGAGAGTCAGGTGCTCTGTATCGCGCTGCAAAAATATGCTTCGCGCTGGCAAAAGGGTCTCGCCCGCCGTGGGTTTCACACCCTGATCATCCACGAACTGGTCACGCCTATGTGGCTACTCCCCATCCCCCCCAACTCAGAAACACCCAGGGCTTTGATGGTCTTCACCGATGTGGGCGATGCGTTCCCCCAGGCCTTGCTCGAGCAGGGAGGGGCACTGCTTACACCGCTTATGCACAGTGCCCTGATGCAGTGCAAACGCGAAAGCAGCCGCAGCAAACGCCCACCAGACTCCGTGATTACGCGCCAGCAACGTCAACGGCAAACCTATCTGGAAAGCCTGTACACCCTCATCTCCACCATCAACACCGCTACCAATTTGGAGGATATTCTCACGACCGGCTTGAGCCATGCGATGCAAATCGCGGATATGGTGCAGGGGAAAATATACCTGCTGGACAAAAAAGAACAGGTTCTCAAACTCAGCGTGTGCCTGGGTAGTCCAATAGACGGCATCGACCAGAAAACCACCTTTATGCCCGGAGAAGGTGGGCCAGGACGTGCCCTGGTTCAAAAATGGATGGTGGTGGAACATGACCCGCCTGTAGCGGCTACGGGCAGCGCGGAGGCGCGAGAACCGCAAAGCCATGTCAATCTCCCGCTCATCGTTGAAGACAAAGCCGTCGGCGTGATGCGCCTCAGCACGCTCAACAAACAGGCCTTGTCCCTCGAAGTGACGCAACTGTTGGTGACCATTGCCGACCAACTGGCCCTCACCCTCCAACGTGGGCAACTCGCCGATCAAATGCGGGAACAACTCCAAATTATGCACCGCCTCTACGAGATCACCACGGCTTTTCTCTCCCAGACCGGCAGCCACGGCACCATTTTCCTGCTCCTGCGGGCGCTGCACGATAACATCTCCGGGGCCATCGGCACAGTTTTTTACCGGGTTGAAAACGGCCAATGGGTGCGCTCGCAAATTTATGCTCCCGGTGATAACCTCTTTAAGGCACACTGGACAGAAGGCCCGGTCTGGGAAGGCGAAACCGCCTTTTTGGAGGCCAGCCGCCAGGAACGTATGCAGATCCTAACCGAAGCCCGACGAGATGAATTCCCCACTTTATGGGAGCACGTCGCCGCAGTTAGAGCCAAACAAGTCCTATACCTGCCGCTCTTTGCTTCCAGGGACGATCGCGCCGGTATCGTGGCCGTATTGATGGCCGAAGAGAATGCGTTGGATGAGAATGAAACTATCCTGGCGTGGGCCATTGTCCAGCAAGGGATAGCGGCTCTGGTGCGGATCAACCTCTACGAAGCCACCCAGAAGAGCGAAAGTCTGATGCGCGCGATCCTGGAATCCTCGCGGGATGGCATCATCCTGGTCGGTTTCGATAACGGGCAGCCCACGATCCGTTATATCAACGGCCCGACCTTGCGGATGTTGACGCTGCCTGGAAATGCGGCGTATTGGGAATCACGCGCGCTGACCGAAATGATCGAAGTAACCGCTGCAAATGCCCCTAAACTTGCCGAATGGCTCACCGAGGCTGCCGGGCAAGTGCAGAATGTTGTCAAACCTATCAAAGACATCGCAGGAAAGACGGCCGCCGCCGAGAATCACTATGTACCGGTCTTCGAAACCGCCAGTGGTCTAACCCTGCTGGTGCAACGCTGGGACGTTTACGCCGAACAAAACCAATCCCTGGGCGCGCTGTTCCTCTTCCGCGATGTGACCGAAGTCAAAGCCCTGGAACGGATGCGCGAAGACCTGCTCAATATGCTGGTCCACGATATGCGCAATCCGCTTTCAACGGCCCAGCACGCGCTCCATCTGCTGCGAGACCCCCAAATGCAGGATGTCGCCGACGGATTGATCAACATTGCTTTCACCAGCACCGAACGGCTCACCAAACTGGTGGAAACCATCCTGGAAATCAGCCGCCTGGAATCTGGGCGCTTTGAACTCCAGCAACAAGCGATCATCCTCGCCGAGCATGTTGCCGAAGTCGTCAAGAATACCTTTGTTTCTACCGAGAATATCTCTGTAGAGGTGGAGGTCCCCTACACGCTACCGTTCTTATGGGTTGATGCAGCCGCCTTGACGCGTGTCTTCGAGAATCTGCTGAGCAACGCGCGCAAGTTTGTTCCCAAGCAAGCAGGGCGCATCCGCATCGCCGCAATCCAGGAAGGGCCGTGGGTCCAGGTTGAAGTCTACAACAACGGACCCTACATTCCACCCGAAATCCAAAAACTGCTCTTCACCAAGTTTGTTGCCGGTCAATATCAGGGACGCGGCTATGGCTTGGGCCTGGCATTCTGCCGCCTGGTCGTGGAAGCGCACGGTGGGAAAATCTGGATTCGCAATCAACCCGAAGGCGGAGTTTCCTTTTACTTTACACTGCCCATCTGGGAAGACCCTGACGCCGACGAGGATTGGGAATAAAAAACGCCGCGCAAGTTGTCCTTGCGCGGCGTGCGCGATAGCCCTCTACCGCTTGGGGAAGCGGCTCAACACCACAATCGCCACCGGTAACTGGGTGCGATCTCCCAAGGTGAGTTGCGCGCGCGGCTTGGGTTCGCGGCGCGGCGACACCAGGATCGCCAGTTGCGTTCCCTCAGCGGTGTAGACATTCCGCACGTAAGCCTGGCCCACCTGCTGCCCCTCACTGTCGATGGCGCAACTCGTCACAAAGCCCACGACCTTTCCCTTGTCATCGACCACGGGATCGCCCTGTTGGGGCATGGGGCCTTTCTCCGGCACACCAAAACGGATCACCCCACCCTCACGCTGCGCATCGCGGGCGATGAACGCTTCCCGACCGACAAAGAACGGCTTGCCAATCTTCACGTAGAGGCCAAAACCGGCCTCGGCCATTGTCAGATTGAGCGGGCCGGCCATTTCGTGCCCGTATAACGGCAGGCCGGCTTCCAGACGCAGGCTATCGCGGGCCGCCAGACCGCACGGCTTCAACCCAAACGGCGCGCCAACCGCCAGCAGCGCCTGCCAGAACTCCACCAGCCGGTCGGGATGAACAAACAACTCATAGGCCACCCGCTCGCCGGTATATCCCGTACGGCTGACGATGAGGTCAAAACCGCCCAAAGTGGCGCGGGTAATTCCGGCCCACGGCAGGCGCTTGATACGGCTCACGTCTTGCGCCGCACCGCCCAACGCCAGCAAGATGTCCTGCGAACGCGGGCCTTGCAACGCCAGCTCCGCGCGCATGTCCGGCCCGGCACTTTCGGCCCGCAAATCCCGCAAGGTGACACCCGCGCCCGTCCACTTCACCCAGGGGCGCTGTGGGTCAATCTGCACCGTACCGTTGAGCACGGCGTTGATCCAGGCCCAATCCTTGTCGTTGTTGGAGGCATTGACGACGAGCAGGTAGTGGTCTACGTCAAGCCGGTACACCAGTAAGTCGTCGAGCGGCATGCCGTCAACGTCGAAAAAGGCCGTGTATTGCGACTGCCCCACCTCCAGGTCCCGAACATCATTGACCAGCACCAGATTGAGGAAACGCGCTGCTTCTGGGCCGCGCGCATCCCAACACCCCATGTGGCTCACATCGAAAAGGCCCGCTGCTTCGCGCACGGCGCGATGCTCCTCGAGGTTGCCGGTGTACCAGACCGGCATGTCCCATCCGCCAAAGGGCACCATCCGCGCCCCCATGGCGCGATGAACAGCGTACAGGCGGGTCTTGCGCAACTCGCCACCTTCAGGCTCATGCCACTCGAAGCGCGGTAATGGATCGCCGGCAGTCTCCTTGCGCGACCACGCGCCGATGAAGTACGGTTTGGTGAACGGCCCGCTGTCCGGCGTGATTTCGTCAGGAGGTGCGGGAACTTCGCCCAGGTCCCGGACGGCATTGAGGAATGGCAGCCGTCCATAGACATCGTCGGTAGCCACATAGCCATCGACGAGCGCGCGCAGCCACGTCATCACGCGCGCCGCAACGGTGGTAGGAACATCCAACCAGTAAATCGACGCGCTCACGCGCGTCAACACGCCGGCAGCCATCACCCGACCATCGGCTTCCAGCAGGGTGATGGGGCGTATGTCGCCATCGGCCATATCCAGGACGTGAGAGGGCGTCAGCCAGTCCACAAAACTGCCGGCCTGCGCCCCCACCAGCTCCAGACGTTCATAGACGCCACTGCCGCGCAATGGATCATTGATATAGTAGAAATGGGGATAGCCACTGTCGACTGCGCGTTGACACGAGAGGAAACATTCCGGCGTGGCAGCCTGTTCGGCCAGCGCCGCAATATCGAGCTTGGCCGTTTCCAGCACGTCGAAATCCACCCGCGCGCAATACTCGTCGCCAGTGCGGTGCGTCAGCTTGTACGGCTGCATCCCACGCAACAAGCGCGCGATGATCTGCGCGATCTGGCGCATCTCCGGTTCGGTGAAACCGCGCTGGGTGAGCCACGGCGTCCCCAGCCGCACGCCGGAGGGATAAGCGGCCGTCGTATCGCCGGGGATGGTGTTGCGATTAGCTACAATTCCGGCGATGTCCAGGATACGGGCAGCCGGATCGCCCATCAGCGGCGTGCCGTCTGGTCCAACGATCGTCTTGCAATCGAAGAGCAGCAGGTGGGTATCGGTGCCGCCGTAGGGAACGCGGATGCCTTCCGCCTGCAGTGCCTCGGCCAGCGCCGTAGCGTTGCGCACCGACTGGCGTTGCAGCTCGCGGTACTGCTCGGTGCGTGCGATTTGCATCGTCACCGCTAGCCCGGCGATGGTCTCCATGTGCGGCCCACCCTGGAAGCCAGGGAAGACGGCGCGATCGAATTTGCGCCCCAGCGCGGCCTTGTGGGTGATGATGACGGCCCCGCGCGGCCCGTTGAGCGTCTTGTGCGTGGTGAATGTGACCGCGTCGGCGATGCCCACGGGATTGGGGTACACGCCGCCGATCACCAACCCGGCCACGTGAGCGATATCGGCGAGGAGGTACGCGCCCACCTCGTCGGCAATAGCGCGGAGTTTCTGCCAATCCGGCGCCCAGGGATAGGATGTGTACCCGCCGATGATGAGCTTGGGACGCACATCCAATGCCTGCGCGCGCAGGGCTTCGTAATCCAGGCGTTCGCTGTGAGAATCGACGGTGTAGTTGACCACATTGAAGGTTTTGCCTGACCAGGCCACTTTACTGCCATGGCTGAGGTGACCACCGACATGGAGCGACATCGCCAGGATGGTGTCGCCCGGCTCGAGTAAGGCATATTGCACGGCGGTATTGGCCGGCGCGCCAGAGAGCGTCTGCACGTTAACGTAGAGTTGGTCGGCAGGCGCGGCGGCAGTAGCGAAGACCTCGGCCACACGCCGACGGGCCAGCATCTCCAATACATTGGCGTATTCCACGCCCTTGTAATAGCGTTTGTCGGCCTCGCGACGATAACGCCCCAACACTACCTCATAATCCAGAATCTCTGCCTCGGTGAACTTGCGGGTATACTCTTCGGGGTATCCTTCGGCGTAAATGTGCGAAAAAGCCGATCCCAGCGCCTCGTGGACGGCAAACGGCGCAATGGACTCCGACGGCACCATCACCAGCTTGCGAGCCTGGCGCTCAGTCTCATAGCCGATCAGACGCGTCAGTTCCGGGTCCAGGTCGGCCAGCGATTCATGGAACAAAAAGTCCTTCATAGCATGCTCCTTTATATAATCTAGTCGTCATTCGTCGAATAGTCTGATAGTCATTGGGCAGAGCGGCGGCAGGGATTCGCCAAACGGGTGATTCGGTACTCATTCGACGCGACAGGTCCATTGTACCCTGTAGGCCGTGTCAAGCAAGTGAGAATTGGTGATTACCCACATGTTGCACTATGCGCGCGATTCATTCACCGCAGAGGTCGCAAAGCACGCAGAGAAAGCTTCTTTCATATCTCTCTGCGGCCTCAGCGTACTCTGCGGTGAGATATGGGTAATCACCAGAGTGAGAACAAGAGCAGGGTCTTATCATTCTTGCTCCGAGGGGAACGCCGGTTCCCCGTTTTAAGCTCATAAGACGCGGATCTGGCAATCCGCTCGAAGCAAAAATAGGGAACTGTGACGAGAATGATAAAGCCCCGGAACGAGGGCACTTTTTATGGTCTTTCTGCAAAATCGCGCTATACTCAAGGATAGCATACTTTCTCTAGATGGCTACACAACGAATCACGATGAGACAGGCTGGCTGTTTCCAGGAGAAGCAATAATGGATGTTCGCCCTATACGCTTGATTTTTACGCTGTTGTTGATCGCTGGCATGCTCCTCAGCACGGCGCCTGTGCCGACGCGGGCGAAACCATCACCAGACCCCGCTGCCGATCCCCTCGATGTGGCGTTCGCGCCGGGAGAGCTGCTGGTGCGTTTTGCAGCCGGTGACGTGAGAAATAGCACCCAGCTCACGCTGGAAAAGTATGCTATGAGCACTATCCGCACGCTGTACAACAGCGATGTCCAATTGATGCGCGTGCCGGAAGGGCAAGAACTGGAGGTGGCCGCCGCGCTCAACGCCGACCCTGGCGTGATCTACGCCGAACCCAACTACATCTATCATGCGTTCGATCTCACCCCCAACGATCCCCACTACAGCAAGCAATGGGCCCATACGATCATCCAATCGCCCGGCGCGTGGGGCATCACGACCGGCAATGCCGACATCATCATCGCCATCATTGATACTGGCATAGATACCAACCATCCCGATCTGATGAGCAAGCTGGTCGCCGGGCATGATTTTGTGGATGACGATGACACCCCGTCCGACGAAAACGGGCATGGCACGCACGTTGCCGGCATCGCGGCAGCGGTCACGAACAACGGTGTCGGAGTAGCCGGAATGTCGTGGAGTGCGAAGATTATGCCGGTGCGGGTGCTGGACTATCAGGGCCATGGCTACAACGCTGACATTATAGAAGGTATCACCTGGGCGTACCAGCACGGCGCGGACATCCTCAATCTGAGCCTGGGCGGCACCGATTATACCCAGGCGATGCAGGATGCGATCAACAATGCCCATGCGGCAGGCAGTCTGGTGGTGGCGGCGATGGGCAACTGTCGGAACAAGAACGGCAGTTGTTCTTCAGCCAATCCAACCCAATATCCTGCCGCTTATAACAATGTCATGGCCGTCGCCGCCACCGATAGCAGTGACAGTTACGCTGACTACTCCCAATACGGCGCGCACTGCGACATCGCCGCGCCCGGCGGGGAACTGACCTATTACCACGATCCCAACGGCATCTACAGTACCATGCCTACCTACGCCGTGTATATGACGAGCTACTACGGCTTTCTAAACAACTACGATTATCTGCAAGGCACATCGCAGGCCACGCCGCATGTTTCCGGGTTAGCCGCGTTGATCTGGTCGATGGCTCCCGCCATGACAAATGACGAAGTGCAGAACCTTATCGAGCAGACGGCGGTTGATCTGGGACCGGTGGGCAAAGACCCCGATTACGGTTGGGGGCGCATCAATGCCCACGCCGCACTCGCCACGATCGCCCCACCCAGTCCGCCGGTGCTGGCCGCCATCGACAACCTTGACGGCGACCACACGTACACGGTCACATGGAGCGCCGTCGTCGGAGCGGTCAGCTATCAGCTTGAGGAATCCGGCTCAGCAAGTTTCAGTGTTCCTACGACCCGCTACAGCGGATCGAACACCCAGACCCAGATCACCGGGCAAAACGTCGGTGTGTGGTATTATCGCGTCCGAATGATCAACACCTACGGCACCGCCAGCGCGTGGAGCAACGTCCAATCCGTCACGGTGCTGCCTGCTGCGCCCGTGATGATGCCTATCGACAATCCGACGAATGCCGACGCTTACACAATTCAGTGGTCGGCTGTACCCGGCGCGTATAGCTACGAACTTGTGCAAGATACCACAACGACCTTCCTGAACCCCGTTACTCGCTACGTCGGGGCGTCCACGGCCTACAACGTCACCGGACAGCCAGAGGGGACGTGGTACTATCGCGTGCGCGCGACTCACGGGAACTTGATCGGGCCATGGAGCACGCTCGTCTCCACCACCGTCGCGCCTGCCGCGCTATCGGCCCCGGTCATCACCGTCCTCAGCGATGACCGCGACGGCAATTACACACTGGATTGGACCGCTGTCGCCGGCGCAACGGTCTACACACTGGAAGAGAGCCTCAGCCCTTACTTCATCAACCCGCTCGTCGTCTACGCGGGCGCGCAACCGGTCTATACTGTCACCGAGCAAGCCGGCGGGCAATGGCACTATCGCGTCCGTGCCGCCGGGCCGGCCGGGCGCAGCCCGTGGAGTGCAGCCAAAACGGTCATTGTGACCAGCTACGTCTATCTGCCGTTGACACTGAAAGGCTACACGCCGCCGGTTCTCGAAACTCCCATCTCCAACGGAAACTTCGAGAGCGGTCTCGATTATTGGAGTACGTATTCCGCGAAAGGGCGGATAGTGATTGCCAACACATTCCCCAACCCGGTCACAGCGCATGGTGGGTCCTGGGCCGCGTGGCTGGGGGGCGACAACAACGAAAGTGCCTACATCCAACGCCCGTTGTGGGTTCCAAGCGACACGCCCTATCTGAGCTATTGGTACTGGATCGATTCCCCAGACGCTTGCGGCTTTGACGTCGGCCAGGTGCGCGTCAACGACACGGTCATCCAGACTTACGATTTGTGCTCTGCGGAGAAAACGAATGGTTGGGTCGCAGAGACCCTCGCCCTGCAAGCGTATGCCGGGCTGACCGTCACACTCACCATCTCGGCAACCACCGACTGGTCACTTACCAGCAATCTTTTCGTGGACGATTTCATATTCGTGGCAACGCCGTAATATTTCACGACCATCATCCCAGGAGGTATCTATGACACAATACATCGCCGCTATCGACCAGGGCACTACCGGCACCCGTTGTATCCTCTTCGATCACAGTGGTCGCCCCACTATTTGGGCTTACGAAGAACACGCGCAAATCTACCCACAGCCCGGCTGGGTCGAGCACAACCCGCTCGAAATCTGGGAAAAGACGCAGAAAGTCATCCGCCAGACATTGACGCGGGGCAACATCCCCAGCGGGGCCATCGCCGCCGTGGGCATCACCAACCAGCGCGAGACCACCCTCGTCTGGGACCGGCGCACGGGCCAACCGCTCTACAACGCCATCGTCTGGCAGGACACGCGCACCAAAGGCATCTGCGACGTGCTGGCACAAGACGGCGGGCAGGATCGCTTCCGCGCCGTCACCGGGTTGCCGCTGGCAACCTACTTCGCCGGGCCGAAGGTGAAGTGGATGCTGGACAACGTCCCCGCCGTGCGTGCGGCGGCGGACAAGGGCGACGCGCTGTTCGGCACCATTGACACGTGGGTGATCTGGTGGCTCACCGGCGGGCCGCACGGCGGCGCGCACGTCACCGACGTGACCAACGCCAGCCGCACGCTGCTGATGGATTTGAAGACGCTGGATTGGGATGCGGACATCCTGCGCACGCTGGACATTCCGCGCTCCATGCTGCCGGACATCCGTCCTTCGAGTGCGCCCCGCCCGTATGGATTCACCCGCAAGGAGGGGCCGTTCGGCGAGAGCTTGGCCGTCACCGGCAACCTGGGCGATCAGCAGGCGGCGCTGGTGGGGCAGACCTGCTTCACGCCTGGTGAGGCTAAGAACACCTATGGGACGGGCTGCTTTATGCTGCTCAACACCGGCACGGAGATCGTCCCCTCGACCAGCGGCCTGCTGACGACACTGGGCTACAAATTCGGCGATGCGCCCGCCGTCTACGCGCTGGAAGGCTCCATCGCCATCACCGGCGCGCTGGTGCAATGGCTGCGCGACAACCTGGGCTTCTTCGACCGCGCCCCGCAAATCGAAGAGCTGGCGCGCCAGGTCGAGGATGCGGGTGGGATGTACATTGTCCCCGCCTTCTCCGGCCTCTTCGCGCCCTACTGGCGCAGCGACGCGCGTGGCGTCATGGTCGGGTTGACACGCTACATCACCAAAAACCACATCTGCCGCGCCGCGCTCGAAGCCACCGCCTACCAGACCCGCGATGTGCTGGAGGCGATGGAGAAAGATTCCGGCGTTGCGCTCACCTCGCTCAAGGTGGACGGCGGCATGGTCGCCAACGAGCTGCTGATGCAGTTCCAGGCCGACATCCTGGGCGTGCCCGTCGTGCGGCCCACCGTCACCGAGACGACGGCGCTCGGCGCGGCCTACGCCGCCGGGCTGGCCGTAGGCTTCTGGGAAGACCTGGCTGCGCTGCGGCAAAACTGGGGTGTGGACAAGACCTTCGAGCCGGGGATGGCAGCGGACAAGCGCGCGGCGCTATATGCCGGCTGGCAGAAAGCAGTGCAGCGGACGTTGGATTGGGTAGAAGCATAATCAGGGTTAAACGTGACCTGCACACGATTCAATCAAATGACTGCTGCGTGATGAAGTGTGGTCATACACAGAGGTAAACCAAAGGAGGATTACGATGATTTACTTTGACAAGCCGTTTTTGACCATTCATTGGGAGGAGGCAGAAAAAACTGTTCGTATGGAATGGAAAGCCTTTGCCCAAAGTGCAGAGTTCCGGGAAGGGCTTGAAAAGGGACTGGAACTGCTCATCAAGAAGATGACAGGACGCTGGTTGGCGGATATGCGAAAAATGGGGGTTATCAGCGTAGCAGACCAAAAATGGTCGAACGAGGATTGGTTCCCCCGCGCCGTCAAAGGTGGCGTGCGCTTCATGGCATTGGTGATGCCGACCAGCGCCCTCAGCAGTATGGGCGTGCGCAACATTATGAACCACGTCGGAAATATCCCCATCGAAACGCGCTACTTCGATAACGTCGAAGAAGCACTGGCGTGGCTCAAAACCTGCCGATAGCCGTAAACCGTAACCATGGGTTTTGAATAACCAATACGTCTTTTGTGGATTTCGTCAACGTTCGACATCCACAAAAGGCGCGTGTTATTTTGCCTGTCACAAACGAGCTTTCGTTCTCGCAAGGAAACCCATGAGCACCTTATGACTCTCCTGACCGAGAGGACGGCGCTCGGCGCGGCCTACGTCGTCGGGCTGGCCATGGGCTTCTGGGAAAACCTGGACGTTGCCGAGAATCTTCTTATATGGTAAAATGGTATTACGAATAGTTTATCGATAGGAAAAAGGTATGGAAACCGTTACAGTATCACCCAAGTATCAAGTTGTCATCCCTAGTCGCGTCCGCGATCCACTCGGCGTAAAGCCTGGACAAAAAATCCAGGTCTTTCTCTACCACAATCGCATTGAGATGATCCCGATTATGCCGATTCAGCAGTCACGTGGCTTTTTGAAGGGGATAGATACCGCTGTAGACAGAGAGCCTGATCGCGTATGAACATCGTGGATTCGTCTGGCTGGCTGGAATACTTTGCGGACGGTCCCAATGCGGAATTTTTCGCGCCGGCCATTGAAGATACCGCAGCATTGCTCGTTCCAGCGATTAGCCTCTTTGAAGTCTTCAAGCGCGTCCTCCAACAACGCGGGGAAAGCGATGCATTGCAAGCTGTTGCTATCATGGCCCAAGCAGAAGTCATCGAACTCAATATGACTTTGGCTCTGGAGGCGGCGCGAATCTCTGTAGAAGCGAAGCTCCCTATGGCCGACAGTATCATACTGGCGACCACATGGGCTTACGGCGCCACGCTATGGACACAGGACGCTGATTTCAAAGGCCAGACCGCCGTCAGATATGTGGAAAAATAAAACCTGAGAGGTAACCATGCAGCAATACGACATCATCATCATCGGCGCGGGGATCGTGGGAGCGATGGTCGCTCGCACGCTCGCGCGCTACGACCTCGACATTTTGTGGATTGAGAAAGAGTCCGACATCTGCACCGGGGCGACGGCGGCGAACTCGGCCATCGTCCACGGCGGCTATGACGCAGTGCCGGGTTCGCTCAAGGCGCAGACGAACATCGCGGGCAATGCGATGTGGGATCAGCTCGCCGCCGAATTGCAGTTCCCCTTCGCGCGGACAGGCACCTACGTCGTCGCCATCGGCGCGGAGGAACTGGCGGCGCTGGAGGAGCTGAAGCAGCGCGGCGATATCGGCGGCGTGCCGACGGAGATCATCTCCGGCGCAGAGATGCGCGAGCGCGAGCCGGCGATCAACCCCAACGTGAGCGGCGCGCTCTACTGCCCCACGGGCGGCATCTGCGATCCGTGGGCCGCGACCATCGCCGCCGCCGAAAATGCTGTGATGAACGGCGTTGAACTGCGCTTGAACACCGCCTTCGAGGACTTCATCTGGGACAGAGAATCAGCGAATGGGCGAATCAGCGAATCCGCAAATAAAGGGATCGGCGAATCATCCAAAATCCAAAATCCAAAATCCAAAATCGCCGGCGTGAGAACCAACCAGGGTGACTTTTACGCCCGCTGGATCGTCAACGCCGCCGGGCTGTTCGCCGATGAGGTGATGCACAAGGCCGGGGTGTGCCCGGAATTTCACATCACGCCACGGCGCGGTGAGTATTTTGTGATGGATCGCGCCAGAGTGCAGATCAACACCGTGCTCTTTCCCGTGCCGAGCAAGGTCAGCAAAGGCATCCTGGTCACTACGACGCTGCACGGCAACACGTTGATCGGCCCCAACGCCGAAGAAATCACCGACAAGACCGACGCCGCCGTCACCGCCGAGGGGATGCGCGAAATCTGGGAGGGTGCGCAGAAGCTCGTGCCGGGCCTGAGCCAGCGCGACGTGATTGCGACGTTCGCGGGGCTGCGTCCCGGCGGCAACGCGCCGTGCATCGGCTGCGCCACGCCATACAACAAGGACTTCATCATCGAGATTCCGGAGAACGTCGCCGGTTTCGTCAACCTGGGCGGGATGGAGTCGCCGGCGCTCACCGCCGCGCCCGCCATCGCCGAGCGCGTGGTCACGCTATTACAGAGCGCGGGCGAGGATTTGCACACGAAAGCAGACTGGAATCCCATCCGCCCGGCGCGCCCTGTCTTCCGCCACCTCGACCGCGAGGCGCAGGCGGCGCTCATCGCGCGCGATCCGCGCTACGGGCGGGTCATCTGCCGCTGCGAGACCGTCACCGAGGGCGAGATCGTCGCCGAAATCCACGCCCCGATCCCCGCCACCACCTACGACGCCATCAAGCGCCGCACCTGGCTCGGTACCGGGCGTTGTCTGGGCGGCTTCGACATGCCGCGCGTCGTGGACATTCTGGCGCGGGAGTTGGGTGTGTCGCCCTTGGAAGTGAGCAAGAAGGGAACAGGATCCGAATTCATTATGCGGCGCACAAAGCAAGTTTGAACACGGAAAAGGAGTATAAATCCTATGGAGACAATTGAGCTGGATAGTTTGACGGTCCCTGTCACAGTGGAATACCTCGAAGAGGATGGGGTCTACAAAATCAGTTGCCCGCTTCTGCAAGGTTGTCATGCCTGGGGCGAGACGCTGGACGAGGCTATGCGCTCCATCCCAGGGAATATTCGTGCTATGCTAGAGGCGCGTCGCATAAAACAAGCCCCCATTCCATCATTATTCGAGCAAACAAACCAACAAACACCATTTGTGCTGCGTATGGTACCGGCATGAAATACCTAGAACTAGTCAAGAGATTACGCGCCCTGGGTTGCGAGTTCGTCAGAAACGCCGCTGGTTCACATCGCATCTGGTGGAATCCAAGTAACGGCCAATACACGACGATTCCTGATTGGGGAAGCAAAGACCTCAAAATGGGAACGTTGCGCAACATTTTGACAGATCTAGGATTGACTCTGGCTGATATCCAGAAAGATAAACAATGAAAGCTATGCAAAAACTCAAATCTATCTACGACGTTATCGTGATCGGCAGCGGCCCCGGCGGATTGGCGGCGGCGATTGCGGCCAAAAAAGGCGGAGCGGACGATGTGCTCGTGCTGGAACGCGACATCGAACTGGGCGGCATCCTGCTGCAATGTATCCACAACGGCTTTGGCGTGGAGACATTCAAGGAAGATTTGCCCGGCCCGATGTATGCCCAGCGATTTGCAGACGAAGCCAAAGCCATCGGCGTTGAGTATTTGCTGGACACCATGGTGCTGGACGTGACGCCCGACCGCCACGTTTTTGTGACGAGTTCGCGCAGCGGCCTGGTGGAATTGCAGGCGCGCGCGATCATCATGGCGATGGGGTGCCGCGAGCGAACCCGCGCCCAGATCCGGCTCCCCGGCCCGCGCCCGGCCGGCGTCTACACGGCGGGGACGGCGCAGCGGTGGGTCAACGTCGAAGGCTACATGCCCGGCAAGCGTTTCGTCATCCTCGGCTCCGGCGACATCGGCATGATTATGGCGCGGCGGCTCACCTTCGAGGGCGCGAAGGTCGAGGGCGTGCTGGAAGTGATGCCCTACCTCACCGGCCTGAGTCGCAACTACGTCCAATGCCTGCTGGATTTTGACATCCCGTTGCATCTGTCGCACACCGTCAAACGCATCATCGGCAAGCACCGCGTCGAGGCCGTCGAATCGGTGGCGGTGGACGAACGCTGGCAGCCCATCCCCGGCACCGAGGAAATCATCCTCTGCGACACACTGCTGCTCTCTGTGGGCCTCATCCCGGAGAACGAACTTTCGCTCAAAGCCGGCGTGGCACTCGATCCCATCACCGGCGGGCCGTATGTGGATGACGGATTCCAAACGAACGTGCCGGGCATCTACGCAGCGGGGAACGTCGTGCACGTCTACGACCTGGTGGATTGGGTCACACAAGCGGGAATGACGGCGGGAAAACGGGCAGCGCGGCAAATCACGAATCACGAATCACGAATCACGACTTACGTGCCGACGCGGGCCGGCGAGAACGTGCGCTATGTTGTGCCGCATAAGGTGAACCCGGAGACACTCACGGCGGACACGGTGATGCTGCAAATGCGGGTGACGCGCCCCTTGGAGCAACCTGTGCGCATCGAGGTGCGCGACGGTGAGAAAGTCATCGCGCAGAAAAACGAGCGTTACGCCCGGCCCGGGGAGATGGTCAACCTCACCCTGCGCGGGCGCGACTACGACGCCGTGCGCGCCGCCGAAAAACTCACAGTACACGTCGTTCCACGCTAATCTGCAAATCAGCGAATCACGAATCACCGATTACTCATTACTCATTACTCATTACTCTTTACTCTTTACTCTTTACCCAATGACTGACAAGGAGTTGATACGATGACCGCAACCTTTACACTCAGTGCTTTTGGCGATGAAATCGCCCCGGATTTGGCCGAACAACTGACAACGCTCAACGACTTGGGCATCGGCGGATTGGACCTGCGCGGCGCGTGGGGCAAGAATGTGCTGCGGATGGACGATGATGACCTGGCGCACGTCGTCGAAGTGTGCAAGGCACACAACGTCCAGGTGGCCTGTCTCGGCAGTCCCATCGGCAAGTCGCCGATTACGGAACCCCTCGACTACGAAATCGGCAACCTCACGCGCATTTTCCAGGTTGGAGAGATCGTCGGTTGCCGCCGCGTGCGCCTGTTCTCCTTCTATCCGCCG
>JAIOAS010000016.1:27398-34380 GCA_019873725.1 Chloroflexota bacterium
CCACATCAAGGATGCCGTGCTCAGCGATGGGCACGTCGTCCCCGCCGGAGAAGGCGACGGGCAACTGCCAGAATTGCTGACGCACCTCAAGGAAGCCGGCTACCAGGGTGTCCTGGCATTGGAGCCGCACCTGAAAGTCGCCGGGCACAGCAGCGGCTTCAGCGGCGCGGAAGGGATGAAGATCGCCGTCACCGCGCTACGGAAAGTGATGGCCGAGACCGGCTGTGTGGAGACAAAATAGTCAGCAGATTGAGCAGATTAAGCAGATTTTTGGTTTCTTAATCCGTTAAAATCCGTTCAATCCGTTCAATCCGTTGACCTTTCAGGAGGAATCTATGCCTGTTACCGAGAAGATGATCTGCATCACCTGCCCGATGGGGTGTTCGGTGGAAGTGACCCGCGAGGGACAAACGCTGCTCAGCGTGGATGGCAACACCTGCAAACGCGGCGAGGATTACGTGCGCCGCGAACTGACCGATCCACGGCGCATGGCGGCGACGACAGTGCGGGTGAAAGGCGGCATCCACCCGCTCGTGCCGGTCTACACCGCGCAGGCGTTCCCCAAGCCGCGCCTCTTCGAGCTGCTGGACGCGCTGCGCCAGGTGGAACTCGAAGCGCCCGTGGCGATGGGCCAGGTCGTGCTGGCGAACGCGCTGGGTACCGGCATCGACATCCTCGCCAGCCGGGAGATGCCGCGTAACGAAGCACAAGGCTAAAAGAGCAAAGCCCTTCGGGTTGATTGTAGCTCGAAGGGCTTTGAGGTCAGCGAGAACCTCGAAGACAACAGTTGGATATTGCTAAATCGCCATACTTCCGCTATAATAAGGCTGTGAACATGCATCAAATCCCAACGTTCGAATGGGATGAAGAAAAAGATTTCGCTAATCAGGAAAAGCACGGCGTCTCTTTTGGCTTGGCGCAATACGCTTTTGCTGATCCAAATCGTGTTATTCTAAAAGATTTGACGCACAGCACGGAAAATGAAGAGCGCTTTTACTGTCTTGGCAAAGTTGATCAGGGTATTTTAACGTTTTACATATCGAAATGGTCGAATACGGATTTTTGGCGCAGGGTACTGGCGAAAAGGAAAGCAGATCTATGAAGAACAAAATCAACTATAGCAATGAACCATTAGGTGAGGTGCAGGTGGTGGCAGATTTTCTACCGCCACCGTCCGAATTGGTGTTCCGGGAGGATACGGTCAAAGTTACCATTGCGCTGAGCAAGGCCAGTGTCGAATTCTTCAAACAAGAAGCGACGAAGCACAAGGTTTCTTACCAACGGTTGATTCGCCGTTTGTTGGATGAGTATACGTATCATCATGCCGGTTAAGTGAAATCTGCACTAAACAAAAACCGCAGGTGGCTTTGCATTCCATCTGCGGTTTTTGATGCGTCTCGCTCCCTGATTAACACCCGCCGTTATGCGGCTCCTGCTCCCATATCCGCAGACCATAACGACTCAGATAGATCGGGATGCTCTTGTACAGCGGATTCGCCGCCTCGATCGCGCGCAGCATCTCGCGTTTGGTGTACGAGAGCGCCGGACAGAGCAGCGTCACCGAACCGCCCTCGCCCCCCGCGCCGTTGACCTTCCAGCCGAGCGCACCGTAGCTTTTGGCGATCTCGATCACCTGCTGCGCGTCCTGGCTGATTAAGTCGGGGTGCAGGCGGCCCTGCGCCTCTGTGTTCTCGATCATCGCCTGGCCCAGCGCCGGGAAATCGCCCGCGTAGACGGCATCCCGTGACTTCTCCGCCGTCACCCGCAGGTCTTGCAGGCGCTTGCAGTCCGGGCCTTCGTTCGCCAGTTCCGCGATGACTTTCTCGTGGATGTGCGATGAGACGTGCGATTTGCCCAGGAAGATCAACGCCAGCCGTCGCTCCAATTCCCACCAGATGGCGTTAGAGACCTGGATTTGCGACACCGATGAGTATGGATACTTGTAGACTTCGATGAAGTTGATGCCGCCATACGCCGAACACAGTTGATCCTGGACGCCCGATTGCTGCTTGAGCATCTCCACCTCGACGGCGTGCGCAGTATTCGCCACCTCATGCGGCGTCATCTGCCCCGGTGTGAGCCTGTCCAACGCGCCGATCAACGCCACGGAAACCGCCGCCGAGGTGCCCGTCGAACAGCCGCTCGGCGCTTCGGAGTAAATCGTGGCCTGGATCGCGTATTCCTGGGGGACGCCCATGCGTTCAATCGCCGCCTCGAGCAGCGGGTGGCGCTCGTAGCCAGGCGCATCCGGGTGAACGGCGAACCGCTCACCGTAGTTCTCCGCGTAGAGCACGATGCGCTCCGTCCCGCGCTCGTAGGGGAACACCTCGATCTGCACTTCGACGTAGGGATACACGCCGATGTTGAAGATTTTCCCGTGCTCGGCGAACCACGTATCCGTCCAGCCGCCGTTGTCGCAGATGCGAATCGGCGCGACGCTGTTGATCACCCGCAAAGGATGCAAGGCGCAAGATGCAAGATTCTTTTCTCCTGCCTCTTGCCGCCTGCTTCCCGACTCCTGCCTCCTGCCTCTTGCCTCCTGCATCTTGCCTCCTGCCTCTTGCCTCTTTACCCGTACAGCGGCCCGAAATTAGCGCACGCGCGATAGTCGGCGCCTTGCGGTTCCAGCGCGCCGAACGCGCTCCACGTCGCCGGGCGGAACACATTCTCCTCCGGGACGTTGTGCATCGAGACGGGGATGCGCAGCATCGAGGCCAGCGTCAGCAAGTCCGCGCCGATGTGGCCGTAGCTGATCGCGCCGTGGTTGGCGCCCCAGTTGTACATCACCGTGTACACGTCGCGGAACGGCCCGCTGCCCGTGACGCGCGGCACGAACCAGGTGGTAGGCCATGTCGGGTCGGTGCGCAGGTCGAGTTTGTCGTGGACTTCTTTCGGCAGCTCGATGATGACACCCTCGGCCAGTTGCAACACCGGGCCCAGGCCCTTCACCAGGTTAAGGCGCGACATCGTCACCGGCATCCCGCCGCGTGTGACGAAGTGCGTGGACCAACCGCCACCTCGGAAGTACTCGACGTTGCCCGCGTGCCACGTCGTCGCCTTCAGACAGCGTTCCACCTCCTCCGGCGTGATCTCCCAGTAGGGCTTCATCACCGGTTTGCCGTCGCGTTCCTGCTGCCCGGTTGCGTCGAGCGCCGTCGGCCCGGAGTTGATGAGGTGCAGGAAGCCGCCCGCCGCGTCACCGGTCAGCTCGTAGCCGGTCACGCGCTTGACGGCCTCGGGACTCCAGTACGTGCGCACGTCGGAGAACATCTGCGCCGTGCCGGTGAGCAAGTGCCCAAAGAGCATCGCCACGCCGTTGAGCGCGTCGTTTTCCGTGGCGACGATGTAGGGCTGGCGGATGCCGTTCCAGTCGAAGGACGAGTTGAGAATCGCCTCCATAAAGTCGCCGTTGGGAAAGTGGTCGGTCCATTGGCGTTGTCCCTGGAAGCCACCGGCAATGGCGTTGTGGCCGAGCGCCTCCTCCTCGTAGCCCAGTTCCGCCAGGCGCGGGTTGCCCACCATCAAATCGCGGGCGATGAGCGCCATTTTCACCGACAGCTCCCAATCCTTATCCTTCTGCGCGCGGCTGCGCTGTTTTTCCGGCGGATTGCGATCCACACCTTCAGGACAGTGCGCCTTGACCCAGGCCAGCGCCTGCTCGAACTCCACCGGGTCGTAAATGCCCTCGTCAAAGCGGCGGACGAATTCCGTCATATCCACAGCTTCCACGCGCATCCCCAGATACTGCTCGAACAGCCACGGCTCGACAATGGAACCCGCGATGCCCATCGAGACGCCACCCATCGAGAGGTACGACTTCCCGCGCATCCGGGCCACGGCCAGACCGGCTTTGGCGAAGCGCAGTAGCTTCTCCTGCACGTCCTCAGGGATGCTGTCGTCGCCCGCATCTTGCACATCGCGCCCGTAGATGCTGAACGCGGGCAGGCCCTTCTGCGTGTGCGCCGCCATCACCGCCGCCAGGTAGACTGCGCCAGGCCGCTCGGTGCCGTTGAAGCCCCACACAGCCTTGGGGATGAGCGGATCCATATCCATCGTCTCCGCACCGTAACACCAGCACGGCGTCACGGTGAGCGAGACGCCGACGCCCTCCCGCGCAAACTTCTCGGCGGTCTGCGCCGCTTCCGCCACGCCGCCGATGCACGTATCGGCGATGACGCACTCGACGGGCAGGCCGTTCGGATGGCGCAAATTTGCAGTAAGGAACGCCGCAACGGTTTTCGCCATCCCCATCGTCTGCGCTTCCAATGCCTCGCGTACCCCGCGCCGCCGCCCATCAATCGCCGGGCGGATGCCGATCTTGGGCATACTCCCGATCAAACGATTACGTGGTTCGTTCATTTTCATAAAGTAGCCTCCATAAGAGAATTACAAATGGCAAATGGCAAATGGCAAATGGCGAATCAGCGAAAAAGCAAATCCGGCAATCCTTAACCAACAACCCTCAACCTGACGCCCATTGCCCACCGTGGTCTTGAGGACCGAGCCATAGCTTTTGGCCGACGTCCCAGCCCCACCCTGGCAGCTTGAGCGTGACCGGCAACTGCGTCCATCCCGCCTTGATGCGCCGCTGCACCGCCTCCCAGGACGGCACGCCGCTCACCGCATCCGCGGCCTCGACATTGCACGCCCCCACGGCGACGGCACCGGTCAATGCGGCCTCCGGCGACAAGCGGTTCAGCAACCCGGTCAGAAATCCGGCAATGGCGCAATCGCCCGCGCCGGTCGTGCCCACGAGGTTGGCACTGAACGCCGGAGCGAGCAATTCCCGGTTGGTCCACGCGCGCGGTTTGAGGCTCAGGCGTTCTGCCACGGCTGCCATGCGCGCCGCATCGGGCGTTGTGCGCAGGTAGATGCCCTGGCTGCCCAGCTTCAATCCGACAACGGCAGCGCCCCACTCCACGAGTTGGCCGGCTACATTGCTCAACAGGTCGCCATCCACTTGAGGAAGGATGTCGCCGTTCTCTTCCAGGGCGGCGTAACGCGCCGGGTCCACCATCAACAAGCCCTCTTCCACACTCGGTAAGAAGACGTCCACCTGGGGCAGCACACGCGCCAGCCACGCCGCCCAGTTCACTTTTCCGGCCTCGGCGTGAGGGTCGGGCCGGCTCACGTCGAGCGAGGTGACCAGACCGTGCGCCTTGACGCGCCGGAGCAATGTCTCGAATTCCTGCCCCTCATCCCGATAAAAGCTGCGCATTAACGTGGGATAGCCGAAGTGGAAGATGTGCGCGCCTGCCAGTGCCTCGTCCGGGACGTCGGCGGCGCAGAAGGTGTCGTTGGGGCCAGGGTAGTGCAGGAAAGTACGGTCGATGTTGGGGGAACTGAAAATGAGCGTGTACGAGCTGGACTCACCCGCCGCGACCAGCATCCCCGTGGCCAGCGCAGGATCGTAGCTGCGGAACACGTCGAGCGTTGCCCGCCCGAAAGTATCATCGCCGACTTTTCCCATCAAGCGCACCGGCACGCCCAGGCGATGCAGCGCCAATCCGGTATTGGAGACCGCGCCGCCCGTTGAAATCGTCATCGGCCCCACGTTGACCAATCCACCCGGCACGAGCCACGTGGTCAGGTCGCGGCAGGTTTCGGGCAATGTTGGAATCACATCCAGGCACACATGCCCGGCGACGATGATATCGGCTTTCATGGAAAACCTCTACCTCCCCGTACTCTGCGCATTGATCACATCCAGCACCCATATTTGGAAACTCGCCGCCGAGGCATCCAGCAGCGCCTTGATGTCCGGGGCCGGCGGCGGAGTTAAGGTAAAAAGTTACGCTAATATACGAAATGGATTGACAATAGTCAATTGCCCTTCCACTGTCATTCCGTCTTGCATATCTTCTGTGTACAGCATGGTACAGCCAGATTCTATGGCGCTGGCAACGACCAGACTGTCCCAAAACGACAGACTGTATTGTGCTCGCAGCCTTGAAGCGCGTAACAAAACTTGCGCTTCCGAGGCAACGACTTCGTATTTAGCATAGAAAGCTACGATCAAGTCATAAAGTTGCGTCTCTGAAAGATGAGCTTTTCGCAACAGGTTGACGCACGTTTCGTTGATCACTTGCACACTCACCACGACATTGCCCCTTTGCACAATCTCAGCGGCTATCTGGTGTTTTTGCGTATCGTCGTTGACGATCAACGCATAGAGCCAGACATTCGTGTCCACAAAGCAATGCGCGAGCGGCTTATCAGCGAGCATAGATTTCATCTCGGCTTAAAGGTCGAAAGTCAGGAATATGTAAAGGGTTTGCGAGAAGCTGGTCAATGAACGTAGGGGTAGGCGCTGGCGGTTCCACCAAAATAATCACACGCACACTATGCTGGAGTTGTTCTTGATACTGTGGTGGAATCTGAATGACGCCGTCCTTAACCTGTGTTTGAAACTCAATCGCATACATGGTTTGTTCTCTTGCGTGCATTTTGCTTACTCCTCTACCTCAGTCGCATTGATCCCATCTAACACCCGCGCTTGGAAACCCGCTGCCGACGCATCCAGCAGCGCCTTGATATCAGGGTTGGGCGCGGCGAGGACCTGGCGCAAGACCTGTCCCAGTTCCTCGTAGAGTTCCTGCGCGGCAATGGGCGGTTCACCGCGCACGGCGACGCCGGAGTTGATGAAGTTCGCGTAATTCGCCACCGGCACGTTGGCATATTTCTCGATGATAGCCGCCCGCTGTTGTCCATACTCGCCCGTGAAGAGGTTGATGTACGGCAATCCCACCAGTTCGCCATGTTCGGCCTGGAGCTGCACGGCCTTCTCGAACGCCGTCAAGTCGAATTCGCGCCAAAGGTTGAAATCCAGCGCCGCATCCAGCACCTCCGGCGACGATGTGGGATTGTACAACCAGACACTGCCCGTGCCAAGCGTGGCATTCGCGCCACCGTTGGGCATCCGGCCAAAGCCGATCTCATCAATGGGCAAATCGGTGAGATTGCGGATCATCCAGCCGAGCGT
>JAIOAS010000017.1 GCA_019873725.1 Chloroflexota bacterium
CGGAATTGTTCCCCGCCGGAGAAGTTTTCGTAGGGGCGCGTGCCCTTCTCGTCGCTGATGATGATGTCCAGCGTTTCGCGCAGGTTGCCCGTCTTGGTCTCGCGCTGCGTGTCGAAGCGGACGTGCATCCGCCCGGCGGTGAGGCTTTGCAGGATGTGGTTGGCCTCGCGTTCCAGCTCCGGTAGCGTGTGCTCGATGATCATCGCCGGGATGCCGTTGACGCCGAAAGCGTCGCGCAGTTCGGTGAGCAGGCCCACGCGCGTAGCCAGTTCGTCGCGCTGGACACGCATCTCCTGCTGGCGGCGTTCCAACGTCTCCAACGCGGCAAGATTCTGCCGCGCCGCGCCGATCCGCTGGCGGGCGACGGCTTCCTGCTGGCGTGCCTCGTTGAGCAGGTTTGTCAGGCGGGGCGCTTCGGCCAGGGTGGGGCGCAACGCGTCGAGCGCGGCTTCTTGCACAGCGCGCTCGTTTTCCAGCGCAGCAATGCGCCCGTGCTGCGCTTCGATTTCCAACGCGAGCCGTTTGAGCGTCTCCGCTTCCTTCTCGATGCTGACGCGCGCTTTCTCCAACTCGCGGTAGTCGTCCTCGGCGTGCCTGAGGGCCTGGACGCGCTTTTTGACCTCTTGGTGGGCCGCGGCGTCGTAGCCGAGTTCGGCCAGCTCTGCGTGGATGCGGGCCAGTTCGGCGCGCGGGCCGGCGGCGTAATCCTCTTGGGCGAGGCGGGTTTGGAGGGCGAGCGCGGCAGCCTGCGCCTGTTCCAGCGCGGGACGTTCGGCGTCGGCGTAGGCTTCGGCGGCGAGTTGCGCCTCGACTTCGGCGGCCTGTGCCTGCACCACGGTGATGCGCTCGCGGGCAACGTCGCTCTGTTCGATCTGCTGTTGCAGCCGGGCGACGGTTTGCTCTTGCCGGGGACGCGTGCGCAACAGCCGTTCCTGCTCTTGCAGGCGCAGTTGTAGGGCGGCTTTCTCTTCCTTGAGCGTTTGAAGGCGCGCCTCGTTGGCGCGAAACTCGTCGCCCATCGCTTCGCCTTCGGCCTGGATTTCGTTGAGCAGGCGTTCCTGGTGTTCGGGCGTGAGGGGCTGGCGGCACAAGGGGCACGCGGCTTCGGCCTGCGCCAGGGTTTCGATGCGAGTCTTGGCTTCGTTCATCGACTCGAAGAGCTGGCGGTTGCGCTCAATGAGGCGGCTGCGTTCGACTTCGCCGGCTTGCAGCGTTTCGCGGATTCGGGCTTGCTCCTCGGCGACGGCGTCCAATCGCGCCAGTTCGGCGCGCGCGGCATCGAGTTCGGCTTGTAGCGCCGCATCAACGGTGCGTTCGCGCAGCAGGGTGATTTGCCCGCGCAGGTCGCTGAGCGTGCGCTCCATCGCGGCGCGGTTCGCGGCGATAGTTCGTTCGATGCGCTCGATTTTCTGTTCCGCCGCGCGCAGTTGCTTGTTGAGCGCCTCACGTTCGGCGGCGATGGCCTGCTCGCACGCGGCTTTCTCGCTTTGCAGCCGGGCCGCCTGGCCGAGCTTCTCGCCCCAGGCGCGCTCCTCGACGATGGCGGCATGATACGCCGCGTAGTTCGCTTCGATGACGGCGGCTTGCTCCACCATGCTCGCATAGTACGCCTGCTGGCCTTGATGCGTTTCCTCTTCCTGTTCCAAACGCGCCAACCGGGCCTTCTCTTGGTGGCGACGTTCGTCCAGGTCGGCGATCTGACGACGCAGGCCGAGCGCCTGTTCCTGCACACGGTTGACTTCGTCCACCTGCTTCTGGATTTCGGCCAGGCGCGTCTCGGCGGTGCGAACTTGCGCTTCGGCTTGGGCAAGCAGGGTCTCGTATTCGCCGCGGCGGGCCAACTCCTGCTCCGTCTCGTTCAGGCGGCGATCCATTTCCTGGATGCGTCCCTGCGCGCCGGAGAGTCGTTTTTTGACGCGATCCTGGTACTCGTTCCAGCGATCCAATCCCAGGATGGCGCCGAGCACGCGCTTGCGGTCGCTGGAGGTTTGGACGGTGAACTCGTCGGCGTGGCCCTGGCGCAGGTAGGCGGAATTGACAAAGGTATCGTAATCCAGCCCCAATTGGGCGATGATGCGATTCTGCGTCTCGCGGATGCTGTCGGCGGTGAGATTACGCCAGCCTTCGGCGCCTTCTACCTGGAAATCCAGAATCGAGCCGGTGGAGCGCCGTCCCTGACGCTCGCGGCGGCGCAGGATGCGGCACCGCCGCTCATCGCCGCCCTGGTAGGGCATGCGGAAAACGAACTCGACTTCCAGCCCCTCTTCGCCGTGGTAGACGAGGTCTTCATCTCGCCCGTAAGGCGCGCGCGATCGGCCCCACACCGCCCAGGTGATCGCGTCGAGCAGTGCCGATTTGCCCGCGCCGTTCTCCCCGACCAGGCTGGCGAGGTGAATCCCGCGCAAGTCCAGGTCGGTCTCGCGGTGCGACAAAAAGTTACGGAGGTGCAGTTCTTCAGGAATCATAGTAATGAGTAAAGGGTAAAGAGTAAAGGGTAAAGGGTAAAGAGTTGAGATGGGAGATGGTATTCATAGATTCGCCTATTCGCCTATTCGCCTATTCGCTGATTCGCCATTCGCCCTTTGCCATTTGTTATTTGATTCGCTCATCCTGTGGCGCTTCCGGGCAAAACGCTGTACCTTGTCCGCGCCAGGGGAGGTAGGTGATGAGGTCGGTGAGGGTGTGCGCGCCGTGAATTTCGAAGCGACGCAGGGCGTAGAGGTTGGACAGGCTTTGTTTCGGTGATGCATTCAGGGCGACAGCGGCGCGGTAGCCGGCTTTTTGGGCCAGCGCGACGGTGCTGCCGCTGTACAGACCGTAGGGATAAGCCATACTCTCGACCGTGATGTCGAGTTTTGCCTCCAGTAGGGACTTCGAGCCGAAAATCTCGTAACGGCCGTCCTCCGCGCTGACGGCAAGCAGGTTGACGTGCTTGCGGGTGTGTGCGCCGATTTCCATGCCGGCGTCGCGCAATTCCGCCAACTGTTCCCACGTCATAACGCGCCCGCCGGTGGTGTAGCTGCTCGGCACATAGAACGTGGCCTTCATCCCATACTTTTGCAGCAAGGGAAAAGCGATGTTGTATTGTTCGACCCAGCCGTCGTCGAAGGTGATGGCGATGGGACGTTCGGGGAGGGTGCCCTCACCGCGTAGTGCCGCCACGATCTCGGCGACCGTCACCGTCTGGTAGCCCAGCCGGCGCAGCAGGGCGAGCTGGGCGTCAAAGTTGGCGGCGGTGATGTTGAAGCGGGTGGCGCTGGCGCCGTCTCGTTCCAGGGATTCGCGCCCCACAAAATGGTAGAGCAGCATCGGCGCGACAATTTCACCTTCGCGCAGGCTTAGTTGCGTATCTGACATGCATAAGGCGGCTTGCAGGGCCGCATCTGCGTGGAGATAGGTATCCAGCACCGTCATGTCGGGCGTGGGGGTGAGGGTGGGGAACGGCGTCGCTGTCGGTGAGGCGGTAGGGGTTGGCGATGGCGTCAGGGTCGGTGTTTCGGTGGGCGATGGGGTGGGGGATGGCGACGGCATGAGGGTAAGCGTCGGCGACGGTGTCGTCACGGGAGAGAGGTCGGCTGTCGCTGTGAAAGGCGCAGCCGTGGTTGTGGCTGCCGGTTCCGCATTGGCGTCTTGCGGCGCGACGAGCGGTAGCTGGCTGCCGAGGAAGACCAGGAGCGCCAGGGCCGCAGTGCTGCAGAGCAGCAGGATGTGATGTCGGAAAGATGAAGTAGACTCCTGCTCAGGCATTTCCTTTGAATCCTTGTGCAACGATGAAGGATTCCCAGCTTTCGTTACGGGTAGCCGCCGGGGTGTGCATTTTGACGGGATGGAAGGCCATTTTGACTTCGTGGAGCAATGCGGGCAAGTCCTCACCCTCAAAGACTTTGATGACCAACTTCCCGCCGGGCACCAACAGGGTCTTGGCGACCGCCAACGCAGCGTGGCCCAATTCCATCGAAAGCACGTGATCCCGTAGTTTGATGCCCGTCGTCGAGGGCGCAGCATCGCTGAGGACGACGTTGACCCGTCCACCGACCAGAGCAATCACCTGGGCTTGCACTGCCGGGTCGGTCATATCGCCCTGGAGCGTCGTGACGCCGGGAATCGGCTCGATGGCCTGCAAGTCCAGAGCGATCACGCGGCCCTTGTCCCCCACCAGTTTCGCCGTCACCTGTGACCACGAGCCGGGCGCGGCGCCCAAATCCACCACCACGTCGCCCCGCCGGATAATGTGGAATTTCTCCTGAATTTGCAACAACTTGTACGCCGACCGCGCGCGATAGCCTTCCTGTTTGGCCTTCTGGAAGTATTCTTCCTTGCGTTGCTGCTTCCGCCAATGCGACAACTCTCAACTCCTGTAAAAACTAAACCATTTCACCACAGAGGCACGGAGAACACAGAGAAAACCTTATAAAAATCTCTGTGAACTCTGTGTCTCCGTGGTGAATTTTACGTTCGCGTTTTGGATACATCAATCTGCTGACAATACGGCCTGTCTGGTACGGCGCGGCGCGCGGGGCGTGCGGAAAGCCTCGAATTGCAACGCGAGGACTTCCGGCAGCCGCCCGACGATGCGCGTGCCCGTCTCGCGGTACTCTTCCTTGTCGATGAGGCCACGCTCGTGGAACAGGCCCACCAGTTCCCCACGGTCGAAGGGGATCACCACATCGACGCGCACCATTTCGGATTCCAATACTTCTTCGATGTGGCTGAGCAATTTGTCCAGCCCCATGCCGGTGAGCGCAGAGACGGCGACGCTGTCTTCCAGATGACACAGTGCCGCGCAGGCCGCCTCCGGATCGGCGAGCCGGTCGATCTTGTTCAGCACGTTGATCATCGGGATATCACCTGCCTGGATCTCCTTGAGCGTGGCGTAGACGGCGCGCGCCTGCTCGAGCGCCTGCGGATGGCTGGCGTCGATGACGTGCAGCAGCAGATCGGCCTCGATGACCTCTTCCAGCGTGGCGCGGAAGGCGGCGATCAGCCCGGTGGGGAGCTTCTGGATGAAGCCGACGGTGTCGGTCAACAACACGACCGTCCCGCCCGGCAACGTGATGCGCCGCGTGGTGGGGTCGAGCGTGGCGAAGAGTTGGTCGGCGATGTAAACGTCGGCCCCACTGAGCGTGTTGAGCAACGTGGATTTGCCCGCGTTGGTGTAGCCGACCAGCGCGACGGTGGGCAATCCACTGCGGCGGCGCTGGCTGCGATAGCGAGCGCGTTGCGCACGCACGGTTTCCAACTCGCGCTTGATCTGGCTGATGCGGTGGCGGATCACATTGCGGTCCATTTCCAGCTTCGTTTCGCCGGGGCCGCGCACGCCGACGCCGCCGGTGCTCCCGCCCGCGCGCCCACCGGCCTGCCGGGTGAGCGCCTGCTGCGTCCACGTCTGTGTCAGGCGCGGCAGGCGATATTCGTACTGCGCCAGTTCCACCTGGAGCGCGCCTTCGCGGGTGTGCGCGTGCTGGGCGAAGATGTCGAGGATCAGCCCGGTGCGGTCGAGCACCTTCACATCCTTGCCGAACACCTTTTCCAGCTCGCGCTGGTGACCCGGGGTCAGCTCGTTGTCGAAGATGACTACGTCGATGTGCATCTGCTGCACCGTCGCGGCGATTTCGGCGGCCTTGCCCTTACCGATGAAGGTGGAGGCATTGGGGCGTTCCAACTTCTGCACCGTCTGGCCAAGCACGTCCAGGCCGGCGGTATCGGCCAGGCGTGCCAGCTCGCTAAGCGATTCCTCGGCAGGCCAGGCGTCAGGTTTATATTTGCCATCGGGGATGGCCTTCCATTCCACCCCCACCAGATAAGCTTTTTCTGGCGGGGCAATTGTCTCTTTAATGGATTCGCGTTCGATCATGCAACTCCTGGGTAGTCTGATAGTCGTCAGTCGGATAGTCTTGGAGGACGACGACTGTGCGTTGTCATGATAACCGGAAATCAAAGATGGGCAAGGTCAGAGTTTTGTCATTCTTGTTCCAAGGGGAACGTCAGTTCCCCGGAACGCCAGTTCCCCGTCTCAAGCTGCGTTTTGTCATTCTTGCTTCAAGGGGAACGCCAGTTCCCCGGAACGCCGGTTCCCCGGAGCGAGATAGAAAAGTTAGATAATTCTGCGACCTATGTTAAAATGAAACTGAAACCATTGTCCACATTCGTTGAACTTTCACGAATTGTCACGAATAACGACTATCCGACTGACGACTATCTGACTATCCAAGGGGGTGTTTGTGCGCATTTTAGTCACGGGTGGGGCAGGTTTTTTGGGGAGCGCGCTGGCGAACGCTTTGGTACGCCAGGGTCACGAAGTGTTGGTGTTGGACGACCTCAGCGCCGGAGATCAAACGCGGCTGGATGCGAAGGTGTTTTTTCATCGTGGGGAGATCACCAACCGGCCCAAACTCTGGACGCTCTTACAGGGCGTGCAGTGTGTGTACCATCTCGCCGCGCGCGTGTTGGTGGCGGAATCGATCCTCTATCCCCGCGAATACAACGATGTGAACGTCGGCGGCACCGTCGCGCTGTTGGAGGCGATGCGCGACGTGGGTGTGCCGCGTCTGGTCTTCACCTCGTCGGGGGCGGTCTACGGGGCGCAGGAAACGCAGCCGGTGTCCGAAACGACCACGCCCAACCCGCAATCGCCCTATGCGGTGAGCAAACTTGCGGCGGAATATTACGTCCACACCATTGGCGCGCTGTGGGGCACGACTACCGTGGCGCTGCGGATTTTCAACGCTTACGGCCCTGGGCAACCACTGCTGCCCTCGCACTCGCCGGTGGTTTCGCGCTTCATCTATCAGGCGTTGGGCGGCGGTTCGCTGGTGATCTTCGGCAGCGGCGAGCAGACGCGCGATTTCGTCTACGTCGATGACGTGGTGCGTGCGCTCATCGCCGCGGCGACCGCGCCTGACGTGGCCCGCCGCACGATCAACATCGGCAGCGGCGAGGAGACCTCGATCCAGACGCTGGCCCAACACGTGCTCGATCTGACCGGTTCTTCTAGCAACATCATCAACAGCCCGGTGGAGAGCGGCGGCGTGATGCGCCTGCGCGCGGATGTGCGCCTGGCGCGCCAAATTCTGGGCTACGAACCAAAAGTCACCTTGCAGGAGGGCCTGCGCCGCACGTTGGCGGAAGACCCGCGTTTCCGCAAGACGTAAATTCTACCACTAATCTTCACGAATTTACACTAATTTTTTTCTATTCGTGGAGATTCGTGCGGATTCGTGGTTTATTTTTGTAGGAGGGTTTTATGCTGATCACACATGCGCGCATTGCTACGCTTGGCGATGATCCAAAGGTGCTTGAGGATGGCGCTATCCTCATCCGCGAGGGGAAGATTGCGGCGATCGATACGACGGTGGCGCTGGCGACGCAGTACCCGCACGAGGAGCGCCTGGATGCCGACGGACAGCTTGCGCTGCCAGCGCTGCTGTGCGGACACACGCACTTTTACGGCGCGTTTGCGCGCGGTTGGGCCTATCCCGGACCGCCGGCGGCGCGCTTCGGCGAAATCCTCGAACGGCTGTGGTGGCGGCTTGACAAGGCCCTGACGATGGACGACGTCCGCTATTCCGCGCTGGTCTGTCTGGCCGACGCGGTTCGCCATGGCGCGACGACGCTCATCGATCACCACGCCAGCCCCAACGCGATTGAGGGTTCGCTCGACGTGTTGGCCGCAGCGGTGGTGCAGTCCGGCATCCGTGCGGCGCTGTGCTACGAAGTGACCGACCGCGACGGCCCCGCGCGCGCGGCGGCAGGCATCGCGGAAAACGTGCGCTTCTTGCGGCGGATGCGTGACACACCGCACCCGCAGTTGGCGGCCTCGTTTGGACTGCACGCCTCGCTGACGTTGAGCGACGCCACGCTGGCCGACGCCGTTGCCGCTGCTGCCGGACTCGAAACCGGGTTCCACATCCACGCCGCGGAAGGCATCGAGGACGTGGAGGACAGCCTGGCGAAATCCGGCAAGCGCGTCATCCATCGGCTGTACGACGCGGGCATCCTCGGCCCCCGCTCCATTGTCGCGCATGCCGTCCATATCGACGAGAGCGAGATGGATGTGTTGGCGGAAACCGGCACGTGGGTCACGCACCAGCCGCGCTCGAATATGAACAACGCCGTCGGTTTTGCGCAGGTGGAAGCGATGCTGGCGCGCGGCGTGCGGGTCGCCCTGGGCAACGATGGCTTCAGCAACAACATGGTCGCCGAAATGAAGATGGCGTATCTCGGCCACAAATTGGTGCAGCGCGATCCGCGAGCGATGCCCGGCGATCTGGTCTTCCGCCTGGCCTACGATGCCAACGCCGAACTCGCGCGCCTCTTCTGGCCCGCGCAAACCCTGGGCGTGCTCGCGCCGGGCGCGATGGCCGACCTCATCCTCGTGGACTACAAGCCGACGACGCCGCTGACCGCAGGAAATCTGCCGTGGCACATTCTCTTCGGCTACGAGGCTTCTGCCATCACCACCACCCTCAGCGCCGGGCGTGTGCTGATGCAGGACCGTCGCCTGCTGACGCTGGACGAGGAGGCCATTACCGCACGCTCGCGCGAATTGGCTGCCGCCTTGTGGACGCGGGTTTGAGCTTTAGAATATAACGTTTATCACTATCTTCTTGTTCAATCGTTATGTTATGCTAGAATACAGTCCGATGCGGATCGACATTCTAACGTTATTTCCAACGATGTTCGGCGGAGTGCTGCAAGTGAGCATTCTCAAGCGCGCTCAACAACGTGGACTCTTGCATCTGGTCATCCATCAGATCCGCGATTATGCGCTGGACCGGCATCAAATGACCGACGATGTCCCCTATGGTGGGGGCGTGGGCATGGTGATAAAGCCTGAGCCGGTCTTTCGCGCCGTGCGTTCGGTGTTGGGCGGGACACAAGCGCCGGTGATTCTGTTGACCCCACAAGGGCGGACGTTCACCCACGCAGTAGCCCAAGAACTGGCCCAACATCCCCGATTGATGCTGATTTGCGGGCATTATGAGGGTGTCGACGAGCGTGTGCGCGAGCACATCGTCACCGATGAACTTTCCATTGGCGATTACGTGCTGACCGGCGGTGAGCTGGCGGCGATGGTCGTGGTGGATGCTGTGGCGCGATTCGTGCCGGGCGTGTTGGGGGCCGCCGAGGGCGCGCACGACGATTCCTACGCCAGCGGTTTGTTGGAAGGTCCGCAGTACACGCGCCCGCCGGTGTTCGAAGGCTGGCAGGTGCCGGAAGTTTTGCTGTCGGGTGATCATGCCCGGATTGCGCGGTGGAAGCGGGCAATGGCTTTGCAGCGGACGGTGATGCGGCGCCCCGATCTTTTGCAGACTGCATCCTTGAGCGCCGGGGATGCGGCGCTCTTGGAAGAATTTCGTCGCACGTTGGGTGAACCCGATGAAGTGGAATGAAGTATATTTATGTAAAGTGTGTGATAAGGGCAAGGTGGGCGGCCCTCCCTCAGGCGTTGAGCCGCGGTTGATCTGGCGATTACAGCAAGGGGACCTCGCGGCGCTGGGTGAACTTTACGAGTTGTTCAAAGACAACGTTTACCGCACTGCATTGGCCATCACCCGCGATGAGCATGCCGCAGAGGACATTCTACAGGAATGTTTTGTACGTTTATATCACTATGCTGCATCCATTGACGTTGAACGCCCGCTGAAACCCTGGCTTTACCGGGTCACGGTCAATCTCTCCTACGACTGGTTCTCGAAAAAGCGGGTGCTACGACCGCTGGATGATGTTCTCGAATGGCTATCCGGCCTGTCCAATGTCTTTCCGTCGCCCGACCATAAGGCCGAGGAGCGGGAACTACACAGTATGGTCCGCGACGTGATCGCGGAACTGCCGATGTCCCATCAGGCCGTTGTTGTTCTTTTCTATTTGGAAAATCTATCGCTCGAGGAAGTTGCTGAGGTCGTGGAATTGCCGGTTGGGACGGTCAAGTCCCGGCTGCATTATGCGCGCAAGCGTTTACGCGATGCCCTGGCGCAACGCCAGCGGCCTGTACCTGAGATGGCGTATGAGTTCACGTGAATTTGACAGTATGTTGGACGATCTGGTGCGACAAGCCCTTTATCCTTTTAGTGAAGCCGAACCGCCGGCGCGGGTGTGGCGACGGGCGTGGCGGGCCGTGTGTGCGGTACGCGCCGGGTCTGCGCTCACCAGTTCTCTGGCGCCCGCTGGTCTGCCGTCGCCCGCCAGTCTCCTGGCGGCCTTTGCTCGTTGGATGCGAGGGCTGGTATTGGCACATGGAGGCACTGTGACGTATGTACCAATGTTCTCGAACCGGTCGTATTACGTCGACTCAAGCGGGCGCGGTCTGCCATCGCCGTTTTGGGATATTGCCCTGAAGCAGATGTTTGACATGCGTCTGGCATTCTAGTGCTGCTTGACACTCTTAATTCTTAATGGTATATTAGAGCATCTTTATATTCTATATTCCTGGCCACAGGGCCGCAAGGCGTTGAGCATTGTTTCGACGCTCCTTCACTTGTTTGTGCCGAGGTTGTCGGTAAGCTAACGTGCTATGATCAAGAAAGGAGGTGATAGCATTTCTTGAAAGCTGTAATGAAAACCAGTAAGACCAAGAAGAGTGAGTCGATAATCCATTAACACAATCAACTTAGGAGGAGAAACTGATGATTACCAAGAAGTGGATGAACCTTTTGGCTGTGGTCGTACTTCTGAGCATGCTTCTCGCCGCTTGCGGTACACCGGAACAAGTGGTTGTCACCGTTGAGAAGACGGTTGAGAAAGTGGTCGAGAAGACGGTCGAGGTCGAGAAGACGGTCGAGGTCGAGAAGGTGGTCGAGAAGACGGTTGAGGTTGAGGTGACCCCCGAGCCTGTCAAGATTGACCGCAAGGGCGCCTGGCTGGACACCCTCGTCTTCGTCGAAGAGCCGAGCGCGGATGCCGCTGTGACCCGTCTCGAGGTTGGCGAGATCGATTTGTACGCCTACCAGGTCAGCAACCGCGAGGTTGTGGCCAAGGTGAAGGCGTCTGACGCTCTCGATACCTACCAATCCTCTGGTTCTTACAACGAGCTGACCTTCAACCCCGCCGGTCCCGAACTCGAGAACGGCACGCTCAACCCCTTTGCTGTTCCTGCGGTGCGCGAGGCGATGAACTGGCTGGTGGATCGCAACTACATCGTCCAGGAAATTATGGGCGGTATGGCGATTCCCCGCTGGTTGCCCTTCAACACGGCGTCTGCAGACTATGCCCGTCTGGCGGATGTGGCCCGCGGGCTGGAACTGAAGTACGCCTATAACAAGGAAAAGGCGCAGGAAGTCATCGGCGCAGAGATGGAGAAACTGGGCGCCACCCTGGTGGATGGCAAGTGGCAGTACAACGGCGCGCCAGTCAACCTGATCGTCCTCATCCGCACCGAGGATGAGCGCCGTGGCATCGGTGACTACGTCGCCAATCAATTGGAAGACATCGGCTTCACCGTGACCCGCGACTACAAGACGGCGGCGGAAGCCTCCCCGATCTGGATGCGCGGCAATCCTGCCGATGGCAATTTCCATGTCTACACCGGCGGGTGGATTACCACGGCAGTGCCCCGCACCCTGGCGGATAACTTCGCGTTCTTCTATACCAATATGGGGTTGGGTGTGCCCCTATGGCAGGCTTACGTCAACACGCCGGAGTTCTATGAGTTGGCCGATCGCCTGCAACGCAGCGATTTCAAGAATATGGAAGAGCGCTCCGAAATGATGGCGGAGGCCCTCGAAATGGCATTGCAGGACTCCGTCCGCATCTGGCTGTGTGACCGTACCTCCCTGACCCCCAAGCGCAAGGAAGTCAAGGCCGCATCTGACCTGTACGGTGGTGTGAGTGGTTCGACCCTCTGGGCTTACACGCTGCAACGCGAGGGTGAGGTCGGCGGTTCTATGACCATCGCCATGCCGAGCATCCTCACCGAGCCGTGGAACCCCATCGCCGGCACGAACTGGATTTACGACATGATGCTGATTCGTGGTACGGGTGAAACCGCGCTTGTGGCCGATCCTTTCACCGGCCTTAGTCTGCCACAACGCGTTGAGCGTGCGGAGGTCACCGTGCAGACGGGTCTGCCCGTCTTCAAGACCCTCGATTGGGTCGATTTGCAATTCGCGGATTCCATTGAAGTGCCTGCCGATGCGTGGGCGGACTGGGACGCCGAGCAGCAGCGCTTCCTCACCGTCGCCGAGGTCTTCACCGAGACGCAGACCGCAATGCGCAAGAGCGTGGTCTATTATCCGGCTGACATGTTCACCAGCGTCAAGTGGCACGATGGCAGCAATCTCTCCATCGGCGACTTCATCATGGGCATGATCCTCACCTTCGACCGCGCCAAGGAAGCCAGCGCCAACTACGATGCATCGGCTGTGCCAGCCTTTGAATCCTTCATCTCTAGCTTCAAGGGCGTGCGCATTGTCTCCGAGGATCCCCTGGTCATCGAGACCTACTCCGACGTCTATTACATGGACGCGGAAGATTGTGTCAGCACCTGGTGGCCCTACTACGCGCAAGGCCAGGGTGCATGGCACACGCTGTCTCTGGGCTTGTTAGCTGATGCCGCCGGCGAAGCGGCTTTCAGCGCCGACAAAGCCGACGAGTTGCAGGTGGAATGGCTCAGCTACATCGCCGGTCCCACCATCGCCACCCTGAAGGCGCATCTGGATACACTCGTCGTCACTCCCACGTTGCTTTATGAACCGACGATGAGTCAGTATGTGGACGCCACCGAAGTGCAGGCCCGCTATGCCAATCTCGCGGAGTGGTACCGCCAGCGCGGTCACTTCTGGGTTGGCACCGGCCCCTACTACCTGGAGCGCGCGTTCCCCGTCGAAGGTACCGTCATTCTGAAGCGCTTCCTGGACTTCCCCGACATGGCGGATAAATGGATGCGCTTCTCCGAAGCCGCTATCCCCGTCGTCGAACTGGATGGTCCTGGTCGCGTGACCATCGGCAAGGAAGCCGAATACGACGTCTTCGTCACCTTCAACGAGCAGCCCTACGCCATGGCTGACATTGACAACATCAAATACCTGGTGCTCGACGCCAAGGGCGAGGTTGCGCATGTCGGGCAGGCCGAAGCGGTTGCCGATGGTGAGTGGAAGGTCAAACTCAGCGCCGACGTTACCGGCAAGCTCGAGGCTGGCTCCAACCGGCTCGAGGTCGTGGTGGTGTCGAAGCTGGTGGCTTTGCCTAGCACGGATGCCCTCACGTTCGTGACGGCCAAATAGTGCAGTTGGTTTAATGCGCTAGGGGCGAAAGACCGCCCCTAGCGCGCTTTTCTAAATGAGGATAGAAAGCGAGATGCGCTATGACTGAAGCTGCTTTGCCTGTGCCATCGGGCGTTGAAACGTCAAAGACACGACCTTCTCGAAATTCCACGCTCAAACTGATGCGATATGTTGTCATCAAATTGATCTCTCTTTTCATCGCCGTCACTATCGGTGTGTATCTCACCATCTTGATTGCCAACATGGGCGGGTACGTGGATGAGATTCTCAAAGGTCAGATCCGTGAGAGTATTTCTGTCTCGATCAGTATGGATCCAACGAAGAAAAATCTGACGATGGCAGAACGAGGTCGATTGATCGATGAGTTGGTGGCCCTCGAGGAGCATCGCCTGGGGTTAGACCAGCCTTTTCTGCTGCGCAGTTTCCGTTTCCTCGGCCGCGCGCTGACGCTCAACCTGGGACGCGCGCAACGGATGGCCAGCGATAGTGGCTCCAAGTTAGTGCGCAACATTATTCTCGAACGTCTCCCCCCCACGTTGCTATTGATGGGGACTTCGAGTATGTCTTTGTTCTTTATCACGCTCTTCATTGCCTTGTTTCTTTCCCGCAACTACGGCAGCCTTTTCGATAAATTGGTCATTGCACTGTCGCCGACGTCCGCCGCGCCGGCCTGGTTCTATGGAATTTTCCTGTTGTTGCTTTTTGCCGCCGTGCTGGGCTGGTTGCCTTTTGGCGGCATGGTAGACGCGCCGCCACCCGAGTCCCCTGTCGACTATGGGCTGAGTTTGTTGCGCCATTTGATCCTGCCGGTCATCGCCTGGTTGATCAGCGGATTCTTTGCCGGCGTCTATGGCTACCGCACGTTTTTCCTCATCTTCTCAATGGAGGACTACGTGGAGCTGGCCCGCGCCAAGGGTCTGACTTCCAGAGAGATTGAACGGCGATATGTGTTGCGCCCGACGTTGCCGAATATCATCACGAACTTTGCTTTGACCGTGATTGGGCTGTGGAACGGCGCGACCATTTTGGAAACCGTGTTTAACTGGCCTGGGATAGGTCGGCTCATTTATCAGGCGGTCGGTCTCTACGACTCGCCGGTCATCATCGGTACGACTGTCATCAACGCCTATCTCCTGGCGATCACGGTCTTTCTGTTGGACTTTATCTATGCCCTGGTTGATCCACGGGTGCGTGTCGGTAGTGGGGGGCCTCGATCATGAACGCTCTAAAACGCAGCCTTAAAGAACTGGCAAACTACCCATCTGCGATCGGCGGAGGGATCATTATTCTGTTCCTGGTGTTCCTTGCTGTGTATGCCATTGTCACCATTCCGTACAGCGAAGCGATTCGACTGTGGCGCGGTGGTGAGGAGATCTGGGGCGACAATCCCCGCATTGTACCGCCGGCATGGACCAATTTTTTCCGTCGGGCAAAACAACCCGAAACCATTGTGCTTGATAGTCGGGATCCGGCTGATTTGATCTCCAAAACCGTGACGGAGATTTCGGAGGGGATGTGGGACGTGGTGATGACGTTCGATTTCGACTACAACTACGACGCCTTCCCTCAGGAATTGAACGTCTTCATGAATGCAACCTTTGTCGAAAAGGGGCCGTTTGTCTCCATGTTTTGGATCACGCCGGATGGCCGGGAGATTCGCCTGGGTGAGGTCACCGCTAAGCGGTCGGAAACCTATCGCTTTGCGCAGGATGAACGGTTGTTGCGCCGTCTCAAAGGGGTCGAGCCGCAGATTGCGCTGTTCGCCGATCCTGACAAGGAAACGCCCACGGTGCTCAAAGGCAAGTACCAGTTGCGGATCGACGCCGTCACTTTTGAGGAGAACGCCGACCTGGAGGCGAAATTTATCGCCTATGGCAAGGTGCATGGCCTGGCGGGCACCGATCATCGCCGCCGCGATCTGACCATTGCGCTGCTGTGGGGAACGCCGATTGCGCTCTCGTTTGGCCTGTTGGCGGCGCTGGGCACGAGTGTCATTACGATGGCCATCGCAGCTATTGGGGTGTGGTTCGGTGGCGTCGTCGATGAACTGATTCAACGGATTACCCAGATCAACATCTTGCTGCCAACGCTTCCTATTCTCATTATGGTTGGCACGTTTCAATCCCGGAGCATTTGGGTGATCCTGGGGTGGATTATCTTGCTAAACCTGTTCGGGGGGGCGATCATCAGCTTTCGCGCCGTGTTCTTGCAGATTAAGGAATCCCCCTATATCGAGGCGGCGCGTTCCTATGGCGCCAGCAGTTGGCGCATCATTTTTCTTTACCTGGTTCCCCGCATTATTCCGGTGCTGATTCCCAATTTGGTCAACGGTATTCCGGCCTTCGTGTTCCTGGAAGCCTCCCTGGCGCTGTTGGGCCTGGGGGATCCGGTGCTGCCGACGTGGGGCAAACTGATTGACGATGCACGCTCCAACGGGGCGCTGTATAACGCGCAGTACTTCTGGGTGATGGAGCCGGCCATCCTGTTGATGCTTGCGGGCCTGGGCTTTGCGATGATGGGGTTTGCCCTGGATCGCGTCTTTAACCCTCGACTGAGAGAGGTGTAGAGCCGATGTCAGAAATGCCTTTACTGCATGTCGAAGATCTGAAGCTGTACTTCCGCACCGGAAAAGGTACGGTGCGCGCCGTGGATGGCGTGAACTTTGATCTTGAATCCAACCATGCGGTTGTTATCGTCGGTGAGTCCGGCTGTGGTAAGACCTCGATGGCAAAGGCCATTCTGCGGTTGTTGCCGCGCAACGTCGATACCTATTCCGGTCACATCTACTTGAACGGCGTTGACACCATGGCCTATAATGAGGAAGAGTACCGCCGCCAGATACGCTGGCGCAAGATGTCGATGGTGCCGCAGGCGGCGATGAACGCGCTTAACCCGGTTCTCAAGGTTGGCGATCAAGTGGCGGAGCCATCCATCATCCACAGCGCGATGCGCAAAGAAGAAGCTTTGGAACAGGCCAGCAAGATGTTCCAACACGTGGGGGTCCCCCAGGACTTCCTGCATCGCTACGCTTTTGAATTGAGCGGTGGGATGCGCCAGCGTGTCGCCATCGCTATGGCGTTGGTGACCTGGCCGGACCTGATTGTGCTTGACGAGCCGACCTCGGCGTTGGACGTTCTGACCCAGGCGAATATCTTCAACGTGTTGAAGGAATTGAAGGGTGAATTGGGGCTGAGCTTCATCCTGATCACCCACGATATTGCCACTTCCAGTGAATTGGCCGATAGCGTGGCGGTGATGTATGCCGGGCAGATTGTCGAGACCGGGGATGCGCACCGCTTTTTTGCCGAGCCGCTGCATCCTTATTCACGCAAATTGATGGACAGCGTACCGCGCTTGCGCGGCACGCAGGAGCCGGATTTCATCGTCGGCCAACCGCCCAGTTTGATCAATCCGCCGACGGGCTGTCGTTTTGCGGCGCGCTGCCCGCAGTGTTTTTCGCGGTGTGCAGAAGAACCGCCGACCGTCGCAGAAGATGGTCGAACCGTCAAATGCTGGTTGCATGTGAAATAGAGGAGCTATCGCGATGAATACACCAACAGAAACAGCTCAGACGGAAGGCGCAGTCGTAGCAGGCACACGCGGCAACGGTGACAACGTGTTGTTGTCGGTTCAGGATTTGCGGGTGTGGTTCGAGTTGCGGCGCTTTGGCTTTGGCCACGCCGGCTATGTGCATGCCGTGGATGGGGTGAACTTCGACCTGCACTACAGTGAAACTATCGCCATCGTTGGCGAGAGCGGTTGCGGTAAATCGAGCCTCATGAAGACGATTTTGGCGTTGCACCGTCCGACAAAGGGGGATATCCTTTTCGAGGGTCAGAGCCTGAATGCGCTGCGAGGCCGTGAGATGCAGAAATATCGCTCCCAGGTCGGCTATGTGCAGCAGGACCCCTACGGCGCACTGGCTCCCTTCATGAACATCCAACGCATTCTTGAAGAGCCGCAGATTATCAATGGGATCAAGAACAAGGCGGAACGTGATGATCGTTTGCGCCGTGTCATGGAAGAAGTCAAAATGAGCCCCGTGGATGACTTCTTGCCCAAATTCCCGCACATGCTCAGCGGTGGGCAGCAGCAGCGGGTGGTGATCGCGCGGGCAATGTTGTTGGAGCCAAAACTCATCGTGGCCGACGAGCCGGTTTCGATGCTGGATGCTTCGGTGCGGGTGGAGATTCTCAAGTTGTTACGCAGTTTGCAGGAAGCTCACGATCTGGCGGTCATCTACATCACCCACGACCTTTCGACCGTGCGCTATTTCTCGGAGCGTGTCTTTGTGATGTACGCCGGGAAGATTGTGGAAAACTCCCCCATCAACGCCCTGATCCGCAATCCCTGCCATCCCTACACGGATGCGCTCCTGGCAGCCACGTCCGATCCGGATGCCAACAATGCCACCCGCTTCCGGGATGTGCCACCGGGCGAGCCGCCCAGTCTGGTGAAGCCGCCCAGCGGGTGCCGTTTCCATCCACGTTGTGCGCGCAAGATCGAGGGCCTGTGCGAGGTAGAAGAGCCACCCTACTTCGAACCGGAATCTAAGCACTTTGTCGCGTGTTGGTTGTACAAATGAACGATATGCTGGCGCATCCCTGGAAATTGCTCGTGCTGGCCTTCGTCCTTCTGCTCCTGGGCCTGCTGCTCCCGTTACTCATGGTGCTTGGAGTTCTGAATTCCACGTTTTTCTTGAACTTCCTTGCTTATGCGGCATCCTTTTCGGGCATGGTTCTGGGGATGATCGGCGCTGTCTTGTACAGCCGCATACACACAAAATAAGGCTCGGTAACTCGAAAATGCTTTACGGGGATCGACAGCTCCCTTAAAATGCTCCACGGGGATCGACAGCTCCCTTAAAATGCTCCACGGGGATCGACAGATCCCCGTTCTGGTCTGGATCGCCAGATCCAGACCAGGCAAAATTGGCTTTATTGAGTCTGGGTACGCCTGGCGTTCACAGCCCCGCATCGCTTGTGGTTGCGGGGCTTTTTTGTCTCTCGCGTGCTCTTGACTTTTCGATTTTTGTCCTTACAATGAAATTCGTTTATCGTGACAGTCCCTTTGCTCACAGGATATCACGAGCACTGTCACAGGTATCGGCCAGGGGTTCAGTCCCAAACGTTATCCCCATGAAGGAAGACACAGATGTCACATAAAAAAACAATGCTCATAGGGGGAGCTATCGTGCTGTTGAGCATGATGTGGTCCGCCTGTAATCTCGTTCCCACTCCTGAGAGGATTATCGAGACCGTGGTGGTCGAGAAAACCGTCGAGACGATCGTGGAGAAGGTGGTCGAAAAGGTGGTCAACAAGACGCCGGAACCGGTTAACGAGGGCCTTAAGACGTTGGTGGTCTGCCAGAGCGAGGAACCTGACACGCTCTATCCGTATGGCGAGAGTACGTTGGCTGCGCGCCATATTCAGCAGGCTGTGTACGATGGCCCCATTGATCACCGCAGCTATGCCTACCAGCCCGTTATCCTGGAGAAATTGCCGAGCCTCGAAGATGGCGATGCGATTATCAACGCCGTTACCGTGCAGGCTGGCGATATTGTCGTGAACGATGCCGGCGAGCCGGTGGAACTGACCGAGGGGATGATGGTGCGCCCGTTCGGGTGCCGCTCATCGGAGTGTGCCGTGGAGTTCGAGGGCCCGCCGATGGAAATGGACCAAATGTTTGTGACGTTCAAGCTGATCGGCGACCTCAAATGGTCCGATGGCGCGTATTTGACCGTGGATGATTCTATCTATGCTTTTGAACTGGCAGCCGACCCTTCCACACCGGTGAACAAGTTCACGATTGACCGCACTGCCTCTTACGAAGCGGTGGACGACAGGACTGCCATCTGGATCGGCCTGCCGGGTTACATCGACAAGACGTACTTCACCAATTTCTGGCCGCCCCTGCCGCGCCATCTCTGGCAGGAACAACTCGGCTACGGCGCGGCTGACCTCCTGGAAGCGGAAGAAGCTAATCGCATGCCGCTCGGCTGGGGGCCGTTCATCATCAAGGAGTGGGTGCCCGGCGATCACATCACCGTGGAGAAGAATCCGCTCTATCACCGCGCCGCCGAGGGATTGCCTTACGTGGATAACGTCATTTTCCGTTTTGTCGCGGATCCTAACTCTGCTCTGGCTCAATTGATTTCTGGCGAGTGTGATATTCTCACTCCGGATGTGTTGCCGGCAGACCTGACCCCCTTGCTGCTGAAGCTCGAACAGGAAAACGTGATCAAACTCGCCAGCACCCCCAACACGATGTGGGAACACGTCAACTTTGGGATCAGCTCCGCGCCGGGGTACAAACGTCCGGATTTCTTTGGTGACGTGCGCATGCGCCAGGCGTTTGCCTATTGTCTCGACCGCCAGGTGGTAGTGGACACCGTGTTGTACGGGCGTTCGAGCGTCCTCAATTCCTATTTTCCGTCTGCACATCCTTATTACGCTGCGGATCTGGCCGAATACCCCTACGACCCCAAGAAGGGCCAGGCTCTGCTTGAAGAAATGGGATGGGTGGATGCCAATGCCGACGGGGTGCGCGAGGCCAAGGGCATCGCGGACATCCCCGACGGAACACGGCTTGAGTTCACGTGGCTAAGTTTCTCGGATGTGCTGCGCCTGCAATATACACAAATCTGGCAGCAAAATCTGGCCGACTGCGGATTTATGGTGAACCTGGAGAACGTCCCGGTGGGACAATACTTCGCCAATGGGCCAGATGGCCCGCTGTTCGGTCGGCGCTTCGATGTGGCCTCTTTTGCGAGCAGCGTGGAGCCATCCTGCGAACGTTATCTGAGCAGCGCCATCCCCTCCGCCGATAACGCCTGGAGCGGGGACAACGTTTCCGGCTTTGCGGATGCCGGCTTTGATGCGGCCTGCAAGCGCGTGTTGAGTGCGCTTCCGGGGACAGCCGACTATCTCGAAGGACACCGGGAAGCCCAGCGCATTTTCGCCGAGCAACTGCCGGCGCTGCCGCTCTTTTCGCACTATACGCTGGCGGCGGTCCGCCTGGAGGTTGAGGGCTTCGTTCTGGATGCGACCGAAGATTCTGCGATGTGGAACATCGAGATGTTTGACACGCGATAATTGTGGCGTTTGTGTTGCGGTGGCAGCGTTGAGGCGCTGCCACCGTTTTTTAGAGGGAGCAGGCTGTGGAAAACGTGACCCAGGTTGATAAAATACTCGAAGTACGTGATCTCAAAACGTACTTTTACACCGACGATGGTGTAGTGAAAGCCGTCGATGGGGTGGATTTTGACGTCCGGCGCGGCGAAATCGTGGCGTTGGTGGGCGAGTCCGGCTGCGGGAAGAGCGTGACCTCCTTCTCGATTATGCAGTTGGTGGGGACTCCCGGCAAGATTGTCGGGGGCGAGGTGCTGTTCAACGGGCAGGATTTGTTGAAGCTACCCGAAGCGGATATGCGTTTGATGCGTGGTGATCGGCTGTCAATGATTTTCCAACAGCCCACCTCGTGCCTGAACCCGGTGTTCCGCGTGGGGGATCAGATTGCGGAAGTTTTGCAGATCCATCGGGGGATGGACAAGAAGGAGGGCTGGAAGAGAGCCGTGCACCTGCTGCGCACGGTCGGCATCCCCGAACCCGAGAAGCGCGTCTATGCGTATCCGCATGAGCTTTCGGGCGGCATGGCGCAGCGTGTGATGATCGCGATGGCGCTGGCCTGTGAGCCGGAATTGCTGATCGCCGATGAGCCGACGACGGCGCTTGACGTGACGATCCAGGCCCAAATTTTGGACCTGATGCGCGGTCTGCAAAGTCAGCTCGGCGCTTCGATCATCCTCATCACCCACGATATGGGCGTGGTGGCAGAGATGGCCTCGCGGGTGTCGGTCATGTATGCAGGCCGCGTGGTCGAACAGGCGACCGTCGATACACTTTTCGATAACCCACTGCATCCCTATACGCATGGCCTGTTGGCATCTATTCCGGTGATGGGCGTGGTGAAAGATCGGCTCGATACCATCCCCGGCACGGTGCCTAACCTGATTGATCTGCCGCCGGGCTGCAAGTTTGCTCCGCGTTGCCTCGCGCGTCTTGAACACAATCTGGAGGTGTGCACCGAGCGCGAACCCGACCTGGTAGAATATGAACCGGATCACCTCGTGCGTTGCTGGCTTTACCAGAATTCAAGGGAGACATCCGATGACTGAGGCACAAAGGCAATCCGCTCATGACAACGGAAAGAAAGACCTGGTGGTCGTGCAAGACCTGGTCAAGTATTTCCCCATCCGCAGTGGGCTCTTGCAGCGCGTTCATGCGTATGTGAAAGCCGTCGATGGCGTCAGTTTCACCATCAAACAGGGGGAGACGTTAGGGCTTGTCGGCGAGTCCGGCTGCGGCAAAACGACGGTCGGGCGCACCTTGCTGCGTCTGACCCCTCCGACGAGTGGGCAGGTGTTTTTTGAAGGGCGCGACGTTTTTGCTCTGCGCGGGAAAGCACTCAAGGACATCCGCAAGGACATGCAGATTGTTTTTCAGGACCCGTACTCCTCGCTGGATCCGCGCATGCCGGTGGGCGAGAGCATCATGGAAGGATTGGTCGTGCATGGCATTGGATCGCCCGAAGAACGCTGGGAGATGGTCATTCACCTGCTGCGCATGGTCAACCTGGAAGACTTCCATGCCAAGCGTTACCCGCACGAGTTCTCAGGCGGGCAACGCCAGCGGATTGGCATCGCGCGGGCGCTGGCATTGAACCCTAAGTTCATCGTCGCCGACGAACCGGTATCGGCGCTGGATGTGTCGGTGCAGGCGCAGGTGCTGAACATTCTCATGGACTTGCAAGACCGGCTGGCATTGACCTATATGTTCGTCGCGCATAACCTGAGCGTGGTGGAACACATCAGCACCCGCGTGGCGGTGATGTATCTCGGCAAGATGGCCGAACTGGCCGACCGGCACGAAATCTTCGCGCACCCCTTGCACCCCTATACGCAGGCGTTGATGTCGGCCATCCCGATTGCCGATCCCCGCAAGGCCGGGTCGCGCGCGCGCATCATTCTCGAAGGCGATGTGCCCAGCCCGATCAACCCGCCCCAGGGTTGCCGCTTCCACCCCCGTTGTGCCTATGCCATCAAGGGATTGTGCGATCGGGAAGAGCCGGTTTTCAAGGACTATGGTTCAGGGCATCACGTCGCCTGTTGGTTGGTGGACAAGCAAGCCGGCTAAAGGACAGCGATTAAGATAAAAGCGGAGGGCGTACATTCCTCCGTTTTTTTGTCATTGCTGCCTCAGCGTGCTTCCCAAATTTGCTAAGGCAGGGTATAATTTATTGTGAGAGGGCATGAAATGATGCGCAAACAACCTGGCGTTTTAAGTGTGCTGGCCGTGTTGGTCATCGCTACCGGCTTGTCCGTCTGGTGGATTGGCTCTACGGCCAACAGCGACCGACTGTGGTTTTTGCGCACCTTCACTGCTCGTGCGGATTGGATTTCGGTCTATTGGGATGGCGAGACGTATATGTTATTCCCCGAAGACCCGGCCTACGAAGCGATCATGGCCACTTTTTCTGACTGCGTGGCGCATTGGGTGAATTATGAGGGGGAAGCGCATCTTACCGACGCTACGCTAGAAAATTATCGCGCCACGGGGCGCTTGCTGGAACTGCATTACAACAAATCTGTTCAGGTGCATACCCGCCATCTCTATCCCCGCGCGCGGTGCTTTTTTGTCCCTCTCGCCGGCACCGATGCGCATACACGCCGGGTGTTTGCCGGATGGGATGATACGCCATACGAGGTGGCCTTGAACGTTAGCGAAGCGCGGTTTGCGCGTCTGGTGGCGGCGGTTGAACAGGCCGTTCCGGGGGAGTAGGGGGAAAATGGTCGATCCGCAAGCACGTATCCTGGTGGTCGATGACGACCCCAAAATGATCCAACTGGTCAAAGAGGTACTGGATATGATCCCCTGCGAGACGTTGGTCGCCGTCGAGGGGGAGGGGGCGCTGGCGTTGTTACACCAGGAGTTGGAAAAGGGCATGCCGGTCGATGCCGTGTTGCTGGATGTGATGATGCCCGGCGAAGACGGCTTCCGCATTTTGGAGCGGATGAAGGCCGACGCGCAGTTGGGACAGACCCCCGTGGTGCTCATCACCGGACTGGATTCTATTCCGTCGAAGACGCGTGGCCTACAGATGGGCGCCGACGATTATGTCATCAAGCCTTTCGATCCCCAAGAATTGATGGCCCGCGTGGGCGTGGTGCTGCGCATCCGCCGGACAGAGCAGATGCTCCGGCGGCGCAACCAGGAATTGGCGGCCCTGGACGACATCAATCGGATGGTGTCCTCGAGCCTGGATTTGGATGAGGTGTTGGCGTCGGCGTTGGAGGGGCTGGGGCGCTTGATCGAAACGGACGCACTGGCTGTGGTGCTCAACGACGAGGAATCCCAGGCGTGGGTGGTGCGGACGGCGCGTGCGCACTCTGGGGTCTGGCTCGAAGGCCGTGTGGTTCCTGCTGACGATGCCATCCTGCGCGACGTAGTCACCGATAGCCGTTCGATGTTGTTCCGCGGCGTGCATGAGAGTTTCTGGAATGAGGCGCTGGCCCGCGCGCCCCTGGACATTCTGTGTGTGCCGTTGACGAAAGGCAGCACGCGTATTGGTGCGCTGGTTGTACTGAAGCAGACGGCAGGCCTGGACGAGGAATCAATCCCCCTGGTGGAGCACCTGGCGGCGACCGTCTCGGTGGCAGTCCAGAACGCGCGCTTGTTCCAGGATTTGGAATCTTTCGCCGAAGAAGTCGAGCGTTCCCAAAATCAACTGATTCAGGCCGAAAAGATGGCGGCGGTGGGACGCCTGGCGGCTTCTCTGGCGCACGAAATCAACAATCCATTGCAGGCGATCCAAAACAGCCTGCACCTGGCCTTGCACCAGGGGCTGGAGGAGGAAAAGCGCCGCCAATTCCTCGAAATGGCGCAGCAGGAAGTAACCCGCCTGGTGCAGATCGTGCGCCGTATGTTGGATTTCTATCGTCCTTCGTCGGCCATGCAGCCCCTGGATGTCAATCGCCCGGTGGAAGATGCGCTGGCGATTGCCGGTAAGCGTCTCCAACAAGCGCGCATCGAGGTGGTATCGCGGCTCTCTGCGAATCTACCGCCGGTACGCGGTGCGCCTAACCAGTTGACGCAGGTATTTCTCAACATCATCATCAATGCGGTGGAAGCGATGCCGGATGGCGGGACGCTGTGGGTGGGCAGCGCCTATCACGCCGAACGCCGCCAAATCGTGGTAGCGTTCCGCGATAGCGGCCCCGGCATTGCTCCTGAGATGCGTGAGCACATGTTTGAACCCTTTCACACCTCGAAACCAACCGGCACGGGGTTGGGATTGGCGATCAGCTACGGCATTATCGAGCGACACGGCGGCATAATCGAAGTGGAAAGCCCGCCAGGCTCTGGGACAACGTTCATTGTGCGTCTGCCACAGCAATACGAGGAGGCTTGATGGAAGATATTCGCATTCTGGTTGTCGACGACGAGGCGGCCGAGCGGATCACGCTCGGTGAAGTGCTGCGTCTCGAAGGTTATCACGTCACGTTAGCGGCTTCGGGCGAGCAGGCACTTGCCATTGTGCGCCAGGAGCCGATATTCGATCTGGCGATCCTTGACCTGCGCCTGCCAGGGATGGATGGCTTGCAAGTGCTGGACGGTATCCGCAGAATATCGGCGGAAACCATCGTTATCCTCATCACCGGCTACGGCACATTGGAGACGGCAGTTCAGGCGTTGCGCAAGGGTGCTTACGACTTTTTGCTCAAGCCCAGTCCTGTGGAAGAGGTGTTGGTGGCAGTACGGCGCGCGCTCTCGGAGCTAAAAGCCGGGCGTCATCGCCGCCTGTTGATCAGCCAACTGCAAAATACGCTGCAAGCTTTGGTCGCCACAACGGATGGCTTGATGGGCATAGAGGCGCTGTCTGATGTGGAAAAGGATGACGGTGCTACCGTTGTCGGTGATATTCAGATTGACAAGGGCAAACACCTGGTCACGTATCGTGGGCAGCCCGTTGAACTGACGCCGACGGAGTTCCGCTTGCTGGAATGTTTGATCGGGCGGGCGGGCGAGGTTTGCACGCCACAAGACCTGGTGCGCTGCGCGCAGGGGTATGACACCGATGCCTGGGGCGCGCGCTCGATCGTACGGGTGCACATCCGGCGTTTGCGGCGCAAGCTGGAGCCTGATCCGGAGAACCCACGCTACATTTTGAACGTGCGCGGCGTAGGGTATCTGTTCGCCACGTCACCGGAACAGGCGCTGCAGACGTTAGAAGAGGACTAATTGTTGCGGGTGAGCCGCGACCGGCAAAAAACGTGCCGGGAACATTCATGATCGATAAGTTTGTTGATTTGCTTTACTGCGGGTTGGTGTTAGAATTTGGTTGTGGTTGATGCCTCAAGGGATCGGGAGGGCGGCTTATGGCAGATAAAGAAAATGTCGTGAAGATGCAGAAACTGCGTCGGGCGGTGGATCGCCTGCGCAATATGCGCTCCACCGGAACCCCTTCGGTCATTCGGAAAACCTCGTGGTTCGCGCGGCTCAAAGCACGTCTGGGCTTGACCCCTGTGCCGGAAGGGGCTGAGGAGTAGGGCTACAACAACACTCTCATCAGCGAAACAAAAACAGCGCGGTGTGTATCCCGCGCTGTTTTTGTGATGTCCACTCTACCACCACAATAAGAAAACGTTTTGGGCCGTCGTGGTCAAAGTTCCATAGGTGACAACGGCGCGTACGATAATGTTCGTGCCGGAGCGTCCTTGATTGACAGGCAACGAGGCGCTGGCAAAGCCGCGCTTATCCGTGCTGAGCGTCTGCTCGCTGCCGGGCAGAACGGTATTTGTAGACTTGTCGACGAAACTGATGCTGACCTGCGCATTTTCCAATGGCCTGCCGGTAGTGTCGTTCACCAGGACGGTCACAATCTGATTGCGCCGGGTGCTCATCACCGAGTAGCGTAACGATACCACTGCCTGCAATCCCGTAACTTCAGGCATACTGGCGGGTTTGGCATCTTCAGTGGAATTTCTCTGTTGCTGCCAACGATAGCTATACATCCGCACGTAGACCTCTCCTAGATTGCCAACGACTACGGTGTTGGTAGTACCGTTAGGCTGCCATTGCAACTTGAGGCGTTGGAAGTATTGGACAATTTGCCCATCCTCAAAGTACATCTCTGTGATGGGATAGCCGAAGATGTCGATGCCGCCGTGTTGATTGAAGAAATCGAGGAAGGCATACGACACGGTATGGCCCGTCTCGGGGAAATAGACCTTGCGACGTGAGCGCGGCGTCGGTTCGGGCACCGGAGGTTGCCGGTACTTCAGTTCTTCACCAAGCAATCCCAATTGGACTTTGTACGGGTTGGGGTTTCCCGGATGCCATTCCAGACGCGCTTTCTGAAAGTATTGTACCCGGAGTCCTTGATCCATAATTTCCTCGGTCAGGGGATAGCCGAAGATCTCCAACCCACCATGGGTGCGAAAATAGGTGTAAAATTCCCCCCGCACCCATTGTTTGGTTTCTTCGAAGAACTCTTCTGTTTTTTCTTGCGCGAGACTGGGGCGTGGCACAAGGAATCCTACCACGATGGCGAGCAAGAGCATTATGTTAATTTTTCTAAAAAACTGTATTGGTTTCATGGTATCTCGCCCATAAATTCAGATGGAGTGTTCCAATAATGCTTGGCGTATGCGCGTGTGTTGTTGGACATCACTGAGCCTATACCCTATTCTACACGAAAATCACTCATAATGCAATCCTTTTTTCCCTGGTGATTCCCCTCATATTGTACCATACGCGCGGGCATTCATCGCAGAGGTCGCAAAGCGCGCAGAGAAAGCCTTTTTCATAATCTCTCTGTGGTCTCAGCGTGCCCTGCAGTGTGAGATGGGTAATCACCAACGATTTGGGGCTTGACATAGAACAAATGTGCGACTATAATTGGGATAACTTGGGATAACGGTATAAAAAACCGTGAGTGTGGAGGTGGATGATGAAGAGGAAGGATACGAAGCTGCCCGAGCGACAAGCGAAAATTTACGCTTTTTTGAGCGATTACATCAACACGAATGGCTTCCCGCCGACCGTGCGCGAAATCGGCGAGGCATTGAATATTCCTTCGACCTCTCTGGTGTCTTACTATCTCAAAGGACTCGAAGAGCGTGGTTTGATTGACCGCGAATCTTCCATCTCGCGCGGCATCCGCCTGGTCTCCGATCCCTACCAGTCGAATGATTTCTTGCCCGGTAGCGGTGAGACACTGTCCATCCCCTTCCTGGGCTATATCGTCGCCAGCGCGCCCATACCGGTGGAAGCCCTCGCCGGTACCGAGACGGTCGAGATCAATCGTGCGCTTTTTGGCCGGGACGTCAACGGGCTTTTTGCGTTGCAAGTCCAGGGCAACTCGATGATCGACGCGCTGATTCACGATGGCGACACCGTTATCCTGCGCCATCAGGATCGCGTCGAGAACGGCGAAATGGCTGCCGTGTGGCTGAACAGCAATGCCGAAACGACACTGAAAAAGGTCTACTATGAAGGCGCGCGCGTGCGCTTGCAGCCGGCCAATCCTACCATGGAGCCGATCTTTGTCCCGGCGAACGATGTGCGCATTCAGGGCAAAGTGGTGATGGTCATCCGCCAACTCTCGAACTGAGCCTTTCTCGATCCTGTAGGGCGAATTGGCAATTCGCCCTACGGCGATTTGTAGGCGTGCATGGGGGGACGCGACTGCACGCGCACGCCAGGTAATAATGGCGAATTGGCAATTCGCCCTACGGCGATTTGTAGGCGTGCATGGTGGGGACGCGATTGCATGCGCAAGCCAGGTAATAATGGCGAATTGCCAATTCGCCCTACAGCGATTTGTAGGCGTGCATGGCGGGGACGCGATTGCACGCGCACGCCGGGCAATAATGGCGAATTGCCAATTCGTCCTACTGCGATTTGTAGACCACCGGCAGATAGCACTGCCACGGTTCCACATTCAACCAGAGCCGGCGTTCCCACCGTTGACCGGCGCCGTCTTCCAGAATCGCATCCACGCGGATTGGCTGTTCCCAGCTCCACACACGAAGAGGGATGGAGAGCACGTGTGTTTCCTCTACACCCAGAGCGCCTTCCCACACCGTCAGACCCCAACCGCTTACCGGGGGCATGGTTTCCGTTACCGGCGATGTGCCTGAGGTAAGCCAGGCTTGCATCTTCCCTTCTGTCACGGCGCCTGGCCCGCTGTTGTGCAGCGCGAAGGCGAGCGTCAGTGGTGTACCGGGATGCACTGTGGCCCATTCCGGCGAAAGCCATGCGCTGGTCGACAAATCTGCACCGGTGATGTGCAGCGCGCTGTCGCGGGTGAACGTAAAGCCCCACGAGGGTAGTCCCAGGGTGAGGGAGAGCGGAATGACCGTGCCCGGCTCACCCGTTGCGGTGACAGCCCACGTGAGCGTCAGTGGAGTGTGCGGTTGTAGTGTGCCGCTCCAGGTGATGGCCCGCGATGTGGGGTCGTACTCCAAGGCAGGTAACAGCGTGTCCTGAATGAGTGTCACCGCGGGCGGCAATGTGTGGGCGAGACGCGCCGGTAACGTCTCCACTGCATCGTTGTAGAGGGTGCAGGTGAGCATCACGCTCTCGCCGGGCAGCAGCGACTGCGGTGTGACCGTCCAGCGGCTCGTCCCCAGGGGGGAGAGCCAGCCGGCGCCTTGTTCCAATGCTGTGGCGCGCACGTCGAAGGGCAGCGTTTCCAGCGGGAAGGCGTAGAACAGTGTCCGCGAATTGGCGGTCGCTGTCGTGGCGGCGATGCCGAGCGGCTGCCCCAGTTGCCCTCGCATGACGGGCGCAGCGTCAGGCGTGGGATCGATGGCATCGGCCCAATTCCTGAAGGGGAAGTTCAACGCGACCGGTCCCCACGTCCCTCCGGCGGGATGATCCGGAACGCCGAAGGCATGGCTGGGGGCGATGGACTCATCCCAATGTAACACACCGAATCGCCGGGCCAACGCGCTGTCGTTGTGATAGTAGAGGAAGTCTTGCGACGTTAGCAGCAGCCGTCCCCCGCCGTCCAGATAGTCCAGCAACACCGCGGCTTCCTGGCTGGTCACGGGGGCGTACCAGTCGTAGCCGGTGAACCAGATGATCAGCGGGTAACGGCGTAGCACCCCGAGGTCAGGTGATTCCGCGCCGGGAATACCACCTAGATTTTCCCCCGTATCCCATATATCGAAGGGGATGTCGCGTGCGTTCAACGCACTGATGTAGCGTTCTTCCATCGGATACCAGCGGTCGTCATCCACCAAAAGCACCGGCGCGGGGGTCTTGACGTTCAGAGTGATGGTTGTCGGTGTCGTCAAAAAGGGCGAAGTGGCCGTCACGGTGAGGGCGTTGCTGACGTTGACCCCAATCTCGGCGGGGATGGTGACGACGACGGTGAGCGTGAGCGTATTGCACGCCGATAGCATGGTTGTAGCGGGCGTCAGCGTGGCAGGCCAGGCGGCGGAATCCAGCGTGAGCGTGACGGGCGTGGTGAGTCCGCCGTAGCCGGTATGGCGCAGACGCATCGTGTGGGTGACGGCCTGCCCCGGCAGGTCGATGAGCAGGGGATCGCCCAAATGCTTGAGTTCGAGCGCCACAGTGGGGGGCGAGGTCATTAGCCAATCCACACTCCGTGCGAGCACCGTCTCCCGCTGGTCATCTGTGGAGATGCCTTCGTAGCCGAAGGAAAAGAAGAGGGCGCGGTAGGGCGTGCAGACCGACGCACTCACGCCGCCAGCGCTGCCGTCCGTATAGCGCCAAAGCAATTCTGCCTTGTCGGGATCATTGACTTTGACCACGTCGGGCCAGTCCTGGTTGTCTGCCCCGTCGCCGCCCTCGATGGTCACAGTGATGCCGGAGAACGGCCCCAGGCCGGTCAACCGGCGGACTGCTGCATTGTCCGCCATGTAGCCCGCGCCGATGGTTTCCAGCAGGTAGGGCTGTGCGCCGCCCAGACTCCCGCCGCCGTCGTAATAGGCCACGTCCTGCCCGCTGAGCAGCAACCGTCCACCACTTTTGAGATAGGCGTCCAGTTCCACACCGCCTCTGACCAATCCGGGCGAACCTTTAGGCGAGGACCAGAGGACGATGTCGTATTGCGCGAGGGTGGTGCTGATGGGGGTTTCAGCGGGCGGGTACTTGATGCGGTGCTCGTCGTAGGTGTAGGCGAGTGCGTCGAGGGCGGCTTTCCAATAGGCGGTCTGGCTGCCGTAGTACCACGCGCCCTCATCGACCAGCACCAGTGTCGGCGCTGGGGTGAGGATGAAGTCGTAGGTGGTGGTCTCTCCGGCGATGATGTTGACGGTGGCGGTGAGCACACGATAGCCCAATCCGCGCGCGGCGATGGTGTAGACGCCTGAGGGCAGCTTGAGGTTGTAGTCGCCGGAGACGCCGACGGTCGTTCTGACCGGCGTGCCGGGGGCTTCTATAGTGACGGTGCGCGTGGGGGCGGAGCCTGTTTCCGCGACAACGACGCGACCTTGCAGCGTCCCGGTGGGCAGTGGGAGAAGGGCGAAATCGAGTTGCTGCTGTGTTCCGGTGAAAACGGGGACGTTTCGCTGCGTGGCGGGCAGGTATCCAAACGCCGAGGCGGTGACGTCATAGACGGTGGGAAGCAGTCGCAATGCGTAGTTCCCGGATGCGTCGGTGGTCGTGTGGGCCGGACTGCCATCTGGGTTGCGCGGTGCGGCAACGAGTGTGGCGTCGGCGATGCCCTGGCGGTTTGGCCCGGCGACGTTGCCGGTGATCAGCCCGGCATGTGTAGCAACGGCAACTGCGGCGAAAGCGTCGACGCGGCCCCAGCCGCTGTCGTTGTTGGGCAAAGGCAGCGCCAGTGGGATGGCGGTTTGGGCGATGAGATCGCCGATCTCCGCGACAGAGAGCGTGGGATCGGCGGAACGCAGCAGCGCGGCCAGGCCGGCGACGTGCGGTGTGGCCATCGACGTGCCGCTGCCGAGTGCGTAGACGCCGCCGGGAACGGAGGAGAGGACGTTGACGCCCGGTGCAACGATGTGCGGCTTCACCTCGCCCCAGGGCGACGGCCCGCGACTGGAGAAGTAGGCCACCGCGTCATCGGGGTCGCTGGCGCCGACGGCGAAGACGCCCGGATTGCTGGCGGGCGAGCCGACAGAGCCGCGTGCCGGCCCGTTGTTGCCTGCTGCGAACAGCGGCAGGATACCTGCCGCCTGCAAGAGTGCGATGTCTTCCGCAAAGACGGTGTTTGAGGATAGCGATGACGCCCAGGAGTTGTTGATCACATCGGGGGCTAAAGCCGCATCACCGCCGGGTGCCAGCAGCCATTGGAAGCCGGCGTGAATCCAGGATTCGTAACCAAAGCCTTCGCCGGTGAGTACTTTGACGCCGATCCACTGCGCTCCCGGCGCGACCCCGATACTTCCGGCTCCTACTGCCGTCCCGGCGACGTGGGTGCCGTGCCCGTGATCGTCATAGGGATAGACACCGCCGTTGACCACATCGAACCACGAGGATGTGTGATCGAAGAGGCCGCGACCTAGATTGCCCCGGTAGTTGTTACTCAGGGCCGGATGAAGCATATCCACACCGGTATCCATAATGGCTACCACTGTGCCTGTCCCGGAGATGCCCAGGGTAGCCCAGACTTCAGGAACGTGGATTTGCGTCAGACCCCAGGTGGGCGTTGTGACGGTCGCGCTTTCCGGGCCAGGGGCCTGGTCGGCGGTGAGGTACTGCTTGTAGTGATCCAGGCGGATTTCCGTCACCTCCGGCGACGCGATCAACCGGCGCACGAAATCAGGACTGGCCGTCAACGCGGTCGCCTGGATGCTCCACAAGTCCTGTCGCGCCAGCACCTCACCCTGGCGCTGTGCTTCGGCAAGCAGGGGGGCCAGGGAGGCCAGGACGATGGCAAAATCGTCTTGCAGCGTTTCGACCAGCAGCGCGCGCGAAACCGCCCTTGCCGTCTCCGTTACCGGCGCTACGCCGCTCGCTTCTGCCGGGTGGAGCTTCACGATGATGCGCAGCGGTGTGTCCGGGGCGGTATCCAGCGCGCGCAATACGTCGGGTTCGACGATGGGGGGAGCGGCTGCCGTATTGGCGGCGCTGTACACTGTTGGTGTCACCGGACAGATTAAAAAGAGGATTATCAGGGCGATGGTCATCCGCACTGGTTTTCGCATAGTAAAACTCCTTACATCATCGTTAAAACGGCCCTGATTTGCAGCCCCGAGCACTAACCGAAAGGGTGATTGTTGTACGATTGCGTTTTCGCATAGTAAAATATTGCAATTCGCAATCGAAATTTCCAAATCAACAACTAAAACCGGCAATCCAAAGCCGTGTGGGGTATTATACCGTTCTGGGGGAAACTTGCTTACGGCACAACATCATCGCAGACGAAATCGTTGCGCCTGAAGCCATCTCGGAGCCACAACAGCCCGCCATCGGCTTTATCGATGAATCGAATAAGCAAGCCTTCTATCAGGTGGCTGTTTCTTTAGAAAACGACCGCCCCCCATCGTCCACGGGTACGCACCATACCTACCGATAGTCCGGGAAATTTTGCATCGCTCACAACTTGGGTTAGAATGAGTATGTAGATGCGGATGGAGGGGGGGATGATTGAAGTGTTACCGAACCTGCGCTACAGCCCCGATAATGAAAATGGGTGCGGAACTATTCGACTAACGCCTATAAGACTATTTTCAGGGGAGGGATAAGATGGCGATAGAGGTCCATCCGGGTCAGAGTTTCCCGTTGGGGGCGACGGTGTACCCGTGGGGGGTGAATTTCTCCGTCTTCTCCAAGAACTGCGATGTGGTGGAGTTGTTGCTCTTCGATGACGTGGATGCCGCACGGCCCTCTTATGTCATTCGCCTCGATCCCCAAAAGAACCGGACGTTCTACTATTGGCACGTCTTCGTGCGTGGAATTGGGCCGGGGCAACTATATGGTTATCGTGTGTATGGGCCGTTTGCGCCGGAGCAGGGGCTGCGTTTCGATGGGACGAAGGTGTTGCTCGATCCGTACACGCGCGCGGTGGCGATGGGCGCGCACTATGACCGCGAGGCGGCCAAACGGCGCGGCGACAACACGGCCCACGCGCTGAAGAGTGTCGTCGTCGATACGCGCACCTACGATTGGGAGGGCGATTGGCCGCTGGCGCATCCCTACGCCGGCACCGTCATCTACGAAATGCACGTGGGTGGGTTCACCAAACACCCCAGTTCGGGCGTCGCACCAGAAAAGCGCGGCACGTATGCCGGCGTGATCGAGAAAATCCCCTATCTGCAATCGCTCGGCATCACCGCGGTGGAGCTGCTGCCGGTGCAGCAATTCGATCCCCAGGACGCCCCCAGGGGCTTGAGCAATTACTGGGGATACAGTCCGATTGCGTTCTTCGCGCCGCATCGCGGATATTGTCATTGTCCCGATCCGGTCGGGCCGGTGAATGCCTTCCGTGATATGGTCAAGGCGTTGCACAAGGCGAATATCGAGGTGATCCTGGACGTGGTCTTCAACCATACCGCCGAGAACGACCATACGGGGCCGACGTTGTCGTTCCGCGGATTGGAGAACCGCGCCTATTACCTGCTCCAGGAGAACCAGGCCCGCTATGCCGATTACAGTGGTACCGGCAACACGATCAATGCCAGCAACTCGATTGTGCGGCGGATGATTATCGACTGCCTGCGTTATTGGGTTGCCGAGATGCACGTCGATGGTTTTCGCTTCGATTTGGCCTCGGTGCTATCGCGCGACAAGCGCGGGCAACTGCTGGAGGACCCCCCCATTCTGTGGGAAATTGAGTCCGATCCGGTGCTTGCGGGCACGAAGATCATCGCCGAGGCGTGGGACGCGGCGGGATTGTACCAGCTCGGCTCGTTCATCGGCCATCGCTGGGCGGAGTGGAACGGGCAGTTCCGCGACGACGTGCGCCG
>JAIOAS010000018.1:0-14848 GCA_019873725.1 Chloroflexota bacterium
TGCTGGAGAACACGATCACCGCGCATGGGCACGTCTCGCGCGGCGTCTGTACGGTGGATGATGAGGGGTTCCTCATCCACATCCGTGAGCGCACGCACATTGAGCGAGTGGGCGAACGCATCGCTTACACCGAAGATGGCGTGACCTGGATCGAGATCCCCGCGCGTGCTACCGTCTCGATGAACATCTGGGGGTTCACGCCGAGTCTGTTCGGTGAATTGGAGCGCCGGTTTCCTCTGTTTCTCCGGGATAACGCCGCAAATTTGCACAAGGCAGAGTTCTTTTTGCCTGACATTGTCGGCGATCTGGTGCGGGAACGACGTGCGCGTGTCAGAGTCCTCACAAGTGACGCGCAGTGGTTCGGGGTGACGTACAAAGAGGATCGCCCGCGAGTCGAAGGGGCGATTCGCACGTTGATTGAACAGGGCGTTTATCCTGAAGACTTGTGGCACTGAGGACGCCAAGGCTATATCTACCAAACGCACGCTGAAAATTCACTACAGAGACACGGCGGCAAGTTGCCGCGAACACGGAGAAAACCGTGTAAAAATCCTCCGTGCCCTCTGTATCTCCGTGGTGAAATGGAAAATTTACTGCACGGTTAGTATCATTTTCATCACGTTCTCATTTTCGCTTCAAGCAGATCGTCAGATCCGCGTTTTGTGACATGGCCTGGCTTAAGCCGGAGAAATGGCGTTCTCCGCGGTGCGAGGGATAAAACGCCGGTGCAGGTCCGAAAATGCTTGACAAACGTTTCAAAGGGATGTATACTTACTTCGTAAGTAAAATTAACTTTCTAACATCCCTCTTCCGTTAATTCTCGAAGCGCAACCTGTGACAAAAAAAGCAACGCACGAGCAGACGCGAATTCACAATACCCGATTGGTGTTCAGCACCATCTACGAGCGTGGGGAAATCAGCCGGGCTGAAATTGCGCGCGTGACACACCTGACGCGCCCTACAGTCTCTGATGTCGTCGCCGAGTTGATGGACGCAGGGCTGATCGAGGAGGTCGGCCATGCGCCGTCTACCGGCGGCAAGCGCGCCATCTTGCTGCGCGTCGATGCGGATTCGCGCTGCCTCATCGGGATCGACCTGGCGCGCGAGGACTTTCGCGGGGCGTTGCTCAATTTGCGCGGCGAAATCAAGCATCGCGTCAGTCTGCCCCTGGAAGGCCGTGATGGGGATGCCGCGTTGGATGTGGTCTATGCGTTGGTGGATGCTTTGAGCGCGGCGGCGCAGTATCCCTTGCTGGGCATTGGCATCGGCGCGCCGGGCCTGGTGGATGCCGTGCATGGCGTCATTCATCAGGCCGTCAATCTGAACTGGCGGGATGTGCATCTGCGGGATTTGCTCCAGGATCGCTACCGGTTGCCGGTGTACATGGCGAACGACTGTCAGGTGGCGGCGCTAGGTGAATACACGTTTGGGGAAAACAACCAGGGCCAGGATTTGGTGGTCATCCACGTGGGCAAGGGCGTGGGGGCGGGCATTGTGCTAGGCGGGCGGCTGTTTCATGGGAATCCATTGGGGGCTGGCGAAATCGGCCATGTGACCGTTGTGGAGAACGGCGAGCGTTGCCAGTGTGGGAACACCGGATGCCTCGAAACCGTGATCAATGGTCGGGCCATCGTCCGGCAGGCCCGTGCGCTGGCGCAGCGGATGCCCCAATCGATCTTGAACCAGCTTACCCCTAACCCTGACGCGATCACCTTCGAGACGGTCTGCGAGGCGTTCGCCGAGGGTGACGAGGCGGCGCGGCAGGTGATTTACGAGGTAGGGCAGTACATCGGCGCGGCAGCCGCGAATTTGGTGGCAGTGCTGGGGGGATGCCGCATTTTGCTGGCGGGCCGCATCACGTGTTTTGGCTCCTTCTTGCTCGATGTCGTGCGTGAAGCGATGACCAGACGCGCGCTGGCGGCGCTGGTCGCTACATCAGAGATCGGTTTTGTGAGCACGAGCGCCGATATTATCCTGCTCGGCGCGGCGGCGTTGCTCCTGCATGAAGAATTGGGCTTGTTCCCTTTCAGTGGGTGACGGGCGATGATGACGGGATTGGAACGGCTCATGCGGAACGGGGCTCTGCTGCTCAGGGGGCGCCGTGTGGGATTGGTCACGCATCCGGCAGCCGTCACCCGCGATCTGATCGACAGCGTCAGCGCACTGTTGCAGTGTGGGGTCACATTGACGGCGCTGTTTGCCCCGGAGCATGGTTTTTCCGGGACGGTGGGCGATGGTCAAATTGTGCGGGACGCCGTCCACGGGCGCACGCGTCTGCCCATTTACAGTTTGTATGGTGCGACGCCGGAACCAACCCCCACCATGTTGGCCGATATCGATATTTTGGTCTTCGATATGCAAGATGTGGGGGTGCGGTTTTACACGTTCATCAGCACTTTGCTCTACGTGCTCAAAGGCACTGCCAAAGCGCACATACCCGTCGTGGTAATGGATCGTCCCAACCCTGTTACCGGCATCGTGCGCGAGGGGCCGGTGTTGACGCCGGGTTTCGAGTCGTTCGTCGGTGTGGCGACCATTCCCCTACGGTATGGATTGACGTTGGGAGAACTGGCCCATTATCTGAATCACACTCAGGGGGTCAACGCGGAGTTGACGGTGATTCCGATGGCGGGATGGCAGCGGGATATGTGGTTCGACGACACCGGCCTGACTTGGGTGCCTACCTCTCCGGCGATGCCACACTTTTCGACGACATTGGTCTACCCCGGCATGTGCCTGCTGGAGGGGACGAACGTTTCCGAGGGCCGCGGGACGGCGCTGCCGTTTGAGGTCTGCGGTGCGCCGTGGATCGATGGGGAGGCGCTGGCGGGGTCTCTGAACGCGCTGGCGTTGCCGGGGGTGCGGTTCCGAGCCATGCAGTTCGTGCCGGCGGCGTCCAAGTTTGCCGGGGAGGTCTGTGGTGGCGTGCAGATTCACGTGATCGACCGCGCGGTATTTCGTCCGGTGACGGTGGGATTGCATCTGCTTGCGGCGTTGAAGACGCTGTATCCGGCAGATTTTGCATGGCTGCCGCAGAGTTGGGAGGGGGCGCATCCGCATATTGACCTGCTGACGGGGACAGATGGGGTGCGGCAGGCAATCGATGCAGGTGCGGATGTGACGGAATTGACAGCAGGGTGGGCGGATGCGGTGGCAGAGTTTGAGCAGGCATCCCGTCAATATTGGCTCTATGCGTAGCAAAGGCGACCGAAGTCGCTAAGATACAACAGAAAGGAGGCTCCGTTGAGCAGTATAGCCATGAGCACACAGGCCGTTCCCCAAAGGAAGCCGCTGCGATATTGGATCAAACGCATTACCTCGAACTACGTCGTCAGGATGATTTCACGCGCGATCTTCACGATCTGGTTTGTCACCAGCCTGATCTTTTTCCTCGTGCGCCTGATGCCTTCCAATCCTATCGAGGTGTATATCAACGAGTTGATGGTGCAGTACAGTCTGCCATACGCGGAAGCGCGTGACCAGGCGGCGTCCCTATTCGCCATTGACCTGGATGCTCCGCTTTCCAAGCAATATTTGGACTATATGGTGCAATTGCTGCATGGGAATCTAGGAGAATCTCTGCGCTCGCCGGGCACCTCCGTCTGGGAAATTATCGTCGCATTCCTTCCGTGGACGTTGTTCAGTGTGGGATTGGGCCTGCTCATCAGTTTTACCCTGGGCGTATTCATCGGGATGCTGTTGGCCTACAAGCGCCAGGCGCTCTGGGAACCGGTAGTGTCTGGTACGGCTTCGGTGTTGAGTTCCATACCCAACTATATCATCGGCATCGTGCTGCTCGTCTTTTTGGGCGTGTACTGGGGAATCATACCCATTCACCAAATGCGCGGTTCACGGTCGCCGGGGATCCAGCCGGGCTTCACCTGGGTCTTTATCAAGGACATTTTCTTCCACGCGGCTATGCCTGTCCTCACCTACGTGCTTTCGACCATCGGCTCGTGGATTTTGTCGATGAAGAGCAGCACGATTGGCACCTTGGGTGAGGACTACGTAGCCGTTGCGCGGGCGCGCGGTCTGTCCGAAGGACGCATCACGACGGCCTACGTAGGTCGCAACGCCATGCTGCCGCTCATCACACAACTGCTCATCAGCATCGGCTTTGTCGTCGGCGGATCGATTCTGATTGAGAACATCTTTGTCTACCAGGGGATCGGTTATCGGTTGTCATCGGCGCTCACCACCCGTGATTATCCGTTAATGCAGGGTATTTTCCTGATCATCACGATTTCGGTGGTTCTCTCCAATCTGGTGGCCGACTTCATCTACGGGTGGTTCGATCCCCGTGTGCGTATCGCCGGAGGTGACTGATGACAACGCAAGCCTTGATGCCCAAAACGGGCATTCGCTATTGGCCCGGTCGCGTGTTGCGCGGGATTGGCCGGTTCTTGAAGTTGATGAGCCGCAACAAAACCGGATTCGCCGGGTTCCTCATTTTCATCTTTTTTGTGTTGATGACGACGGTGGGGACGCTGTTTGTGCCGGAAGTCACCAAGGCCGACATCAACGCGATCTACGCGCCACCCACATGGGAACACCCGCTGGGCAACGATAGCCAGGGCAAAGATATTCTGTCGCAGATTGTGCATGGCGGACGAGATATTTTGCAGATGGCACTGTTGACCGGTATCATCTCGACGTTCATCGGCGTGTCGCTCGGTTCGTTGAGCGCGCTCATCGGTGGAGGGTTCGATGCCTTTTTGTCGATGCTGGCTGATATCTGGCTGACTATTCCACGGTTTCCGCTGCTGGCAGTGCTGGCAACGTTGGTCAAACTCGACAATATGATTTACCTGGCGTTGTTGCTGTCGGTGCTTTCATGGGCCGGGTTGTACCGTTCGATTCGCGCGCAGGTTTTCTCGATCAAGGAGCGCGATTATATTGAGGCCGCTACCGCTCTCGACCTGGGAATGTGGCACATCATCTTTTCGGAAGTGCTGCCCAATATGCTGAGTTACATCGCCATCAGCTTTACCTTCGGGATGACCTCCGCTATTTATGCACAAGTCGGTTTGGTCTTCCTGGGGTTGGTTCCCTTGACCCGCAACTGGGGCGTGATGATCAACCTGGCCTGGACGCAAGGCGCGATCTTTTTCAAGGATAGTATCTACTTCATCATGGCGCCGGTGACGGCGATTGCGCTCTTCCAGTTGTCCATCGTCTGGATGAGCCGCTCGCTCGAAGAGATCTTCAATCCACGCTTGCGCACGGGTTAAAGAAACAGGAGGCAAGAAGCAAGATGGAAAAACAATCAAGCGTGCCACTCACCGTAGAAGACCTGTGGGTTGAGTATCAGATCGAGCGCGGTGTTGTAAAGGCCGTGCGCGGGGTTAGTCTTTCGCTGGTGAAGGGCGAAAGCCTGGCGCTGATCGGTGAAAGCGGCTGCGGCAAGACGACACTTGGCGTGGCGCTGATTCGTCTCCTGGTTCAGGCGGCGCGTATTACCAGAGGCGAGATCACGTACTGGCGAGATAATAAGGGCATCGATGTGCTTTCGCTCAAAGAGAGAGAGCTGCGCCGTTTCCGCTGGCGCGAGTGCGCGATGGTGTTCCAGTCCGCGTTGAACGCTTTCAACCCGGTGCTGCGCATTTGGGATCAGATTCTCGATACGTCCAAAGCGCATGGGGGGATGTCCACGAGCCAGGTGCGCGAGCGGGCGATGCAGTTGCTCGAATACGTCCAACTGGACCCCAAGCGCGTCATCGACGCCTATCCGCACGAGTTGAGCGGCGGGATGCGCCAGCGGGTGCTGTTGGCGATGAGCTTGCTGCTCGATCCGCAGGTGCTCATCCTCGACGAGCCGACGACGGCGTTGGACATCCTGACGCAGCGGACGATCATCGACCTGCTGCGGCGGCTCAAGGAGGAAATCGGCTTCGCGATGCTCTTCATCTCGCACGACCTGGCGACGGCGGCGGAGCTGGCGGATCGTGTCGCCACGATGTACGCGGGTAGCATCGTCGAGTTGGGGCCGGTGGACGACATTTTTTACCGCCCGGCGCACCCTTACACGCTGGGATTGATTCGCGCTGTCCCCACCGTCACCGGGGAATTTGAGGCCCTGGTTTCGATTCCCGGCGCGCCTCCCGATCTCGTCGATCCGCCACCAGGCTGTAAATTTCACCCACGCTGCCCTTATGTAACCGAGCAGTGTCGCGTCGAAGAGCCACAACTGAAAACGCACTACAGCGAGACACACAGCGTGGCCTGTTTCAACGTTCAGCGCGTGCAGCAGGACACGCTTGATCTGCAGGAACGCTACGCAAAATACGCGGGAGGAAAGGCATCATGAACGCGGGATCAGGCGAATATCTCATCGAAGCGCGCAATCTGGTGCGGATGTTTGGGGCGCGGCGGGAGCGGGTGACGGCGGTCGATGACGTTTCCTTTGGAATCCGGCAAGGGGAAGTGGTGTGTCTGGTCGGCGAGAGTGGCTGCGGCAAGACGACGACCGGTAAGATGATCACCGGGCTGCTTAAACCCACCTCCGGCCAGGTTTTCTACGCGGGCAAGTCGGTGTGGACGCCCAGAGGCGATAAAGGCGAGGATTTCAAAACGTACCGGTTGGGCGTGCAGATCATCCACCAGGACCCTTATGCTTCGCTCAATCCGTCGCACACGATCTACAAAATCTTGAGCACGCCGTTGCTGCATCACAAATTCGTTGCTAACACCTACGAGGCGCTGGATCGTGTGATTGAGTTGCTCAACATCGTCGGCTTGTCGCCGGTGGAGGATTTCCTGTACAAGTACCCGCACCAGTTGAGCGGTGGGCAGCGCCAGCGGGTTTCCGTGGCCCGCGCGCTGACCGTCAACCCGCGCGTTATCGTGGCGGACGAGGCCGTATCCATGGTGGATGTTTCGATCCGGGTGGGATTGCTCAACATGATGGCCGATCTCAAGCGCAACCTCGGGGTTACGTATCTTTTCATTACGCACGACCTGGCGGTAGCCAAGTTTTTCGCCTGGGAAGGTCGCATCGCGGTCATGTACGTGGGCAGCATCGTCGAGTTTGCCTCCACGCCGCAGTTGATCAACGATCCGCTGCATCCCTACAGCAAGGCGCTGCTTGCCGCCGTGCCGGAGGCCGATCCGGAGCTGACCCGCAGTAAGAAGCGCGTCGAACTGCGCAGCCAGGACATTCCGAGTTTGTTGGCGTTGCCGAGCGGCTGCCGGTTTCATCCACGCTGCCCGTATTTCGAGCCGGGATTGTGCGATGTGAAGCGTCCGGAATTGCTGCCGGTCGGTGAGAATCGCTATGTGGCCTGTCATATTGCCGCGCGCGAGGCGGGTGCGCCGACATGATCAGTCCACAGATGGGCCGGGCGGCGTTTCGGATCATCGTGTTCCTGGTCGTGACTTCGCTCATGCTGCTACCCTTTGTGCGACCGCGGAGCGCCGAGTTTGTTGTTACGATTATTACTTTGGTAGTCGGACTTGGTTTGGGCGTTGTGCTTTTTGTCCTTGTGCGCCGACGATCACGCTAGAATGTCGGAATGTTAAAAAACGTTTCGCCGTTCTAACGTTCAAAGTTTTAGCGTTCAAACGATACGGGTAAGGAGGTGTGTATAGAAAATACGGGCGTACAATTCGATGAAATTTCGTTTTAACTATTACCATGAATCTCTTTAAGGAGGAGTTTAGATGAAGACTCAGCAGTTACACAAGAATTGGCTCTGGGTGGTGTTGTGCGCAGTTCTGGTGCTTTCTTTCTTGACCAGTTGCGCGACCCCCACACCACAGATCATCGAGAAGACCGTCGAGGTCTTGAAGGAAGTCGAGGTCGAGAAAACCGTCGTCGTTGAGAAGACGGTCGAAAAGAAGGTCGAGGTTCCGGTCGAGAAGATTGTCGAAGTGACGGCCGTTCCGACCGGCCCCGGTGTGTTCAACGGCGCGTACCCCTATCAGGTGCCGCCGGTAGGTCACCTGAACATGTTTGCCACCAACAACATGGGAGTGGGCATCTACCGCAACCTGTTCCACCCGCCGTTAGCCGAGTATATGTGGGCCGATGGTTCCTGGGTACCCTATTTGGCGGAAAGCTGGGACATTGACACGGCGGCTGCCACTTTGACCGTCTACCTGAAAAAGGGCATCAAGTGGAGCAATGGCGACGACTTCAACGCTCAGGATGTGGTCGTCACCTTCAACTGCCGTCGGTTGGTCAACGGTACGGTCTGGCGCTTTCTGGAAAGCGTGACGGCGAAGGACGATTACACCGTCGTCTTCAAGATGTCTGATCCCTCCACCGTTGTCGAGCGATACGTTATCCGCACCGAGCAGATCGTCGACCGCGCGACCTATGGTGAGTGGTCCGACAAGCTACAGGCGTTGGTGGATGCGGGCAAGGACAAGGATTCAGAAGAGTGGAAGGCGCTGTTGCAGGAATTCAACGCTTTCCGTCCCGAAACCCTGAACGCGACCGGCCCCTACATCATCGATATGGCCAGCATCAACGAGGCGCGTATGACGCTCGTTAAGAATCCCACCTCTTACTGGGCCGACAAGGTCAAGTTTGACGTCGTTTACCTGTACAACGGCGAAACGCCCACCGTTACCCCGCTCGTTCTTGCGCAGCAGGTTGACTATGCGACCCACGGGTTCCCGCCCGCGACCGAGAAGGCTTTCGTGGCTGCCGGTGTGCGCATCATTCGCCCGCCCATTTATTCCGGCCCGGCGCTGTACTTCAATCACACGATCTATCCCTTCAACGTAAAGGAAGTCCGTCAGGCTATCGCCTACGCAGTGGATCGCAATCAGAACGGTGTGGTCTCTCTGGGCGACTCCGGCAAGGCCGTGAAGTACATGGCCGGCTTCAGCGATAACATGGTGCCGCTGTGGGTCGATACTGCCAAGTTGAACACCTACGACTATAATGTCGCTAAAGCGACCGAACTGCTGGAGGGTCTGGGCTTCACCAAGAACGCCGACGGCATCTGGGTGACGGACAAGGGCGATATTATGGAATACGAGTTGACCGCGCCCGCCGAGTATGCTGACTGGTCCGCTGCTGCTGAAAACCTGGCCGGGCAATTAACCGAGTTCGGTATCAAGACCACGTTCCGCGGCGTCGAATTCACCCAACACCCGATTGAGGTTAACCAGGGCAACTTCCAGATGGCCATCCGCGCCTGGGGGGCCGCCAACCCGCACCCCTTCGCTTCTTTCGTGCAAGACCTCTTCACCCACAATGTCGATGCGGCGGAAGGTCCCGGCATGAGCTTCGACTTGAATGTGACGACCGAGTGCTGCGGCGACATTAATCTCGAACCCCTGATCGAGGATTCGACCAAGGGCCTTGACACCGCCGCGCAGAAGGATATGGTCGCCAAGGTCGCCCAGGCCTTCAACGAACTGCTGCCGATCGTCCCGCTGTGGGAGCGCTACGGCAACAACCCGGCGATGGACGGGCTGCACACCTGCGGCTGGCCGGCTGACGATGATCCCATCTACAAGAACAGCCCCTATGCCGACTCTTTCACCGTTATGATGATCATGGACGGCACGCTGTATCCCTGCAACCAGTAAGAGGTTTGCATCTTCAGCAGGCAGGTGACGTTACCGCGGGGCAGCGTCACCTGCCTTTTGCTCTTTACTTGAAAAGAGACGGCCGAAATCTTCTGTTCTGCATAGTAAGAATTATACTAGGCGCACAGTAAAATTTCCTTATTCCTGTCAGCAGATTAAGCAGATTTAGCAGATTATGCGCTGTAAATCGGTCAAAAATCTGCTTAATCTGCTAAATCTGCTGATGAAAATGGCAATTTTAGTGTGCGGTTAGTATAAAATGTCCCCGCCATTGCTGCGGCAAGTGGGCCGAGCGCGAGCAACGCCCAAGCGCAGCTTTTGCCAGGCCCTCGTCACCGACAGACCCTATTGTAGCACAACTGGGGTGATAGGGAAACCGGCGCGTGTCAGGGCGTTGTTCTGGAGGTAGCCGTCTCGGAGAGAATCCGGTTTGTGGTAGCTATAAGCTGTTGTGGACTGAATGGCATCAAGAGGTAACGATTGGGATAAAGGTCCCGGATGACGTGAAAACAAAGCTCCGGGTAAATCAGAGGGTTAATAGAGCTGATGATGAGGACGGGAATATTTCGGAGATGTTTGTCCTCCTGCATCATCGCGTAGAACTCGCAGCCGTTAATGTCCGTTCGCATCAAGTTTTGGATGAACAAATCGATGTTTTCTTTATACAAAATGTCTAACGCGGTTCTGGATTGGGTTGTGGATAAATGTTCGTGGCCTGCTCGTTCCAGGATGATTTGCAGCAGGCTGAGGATTTGGGCTTCGGCATGGAGGCTGAGGATTCTGGCCACGTTAACGACCTCGCATGGTTCACATTTCGAGCACTTTATAACCTTTTAAAAACCTTTCGCCTCACTTCATTATATCGCATAAACCAAAGAACGTATATGGGAGGTTAGTACCAAAATAATTAAGCTTGAGTTAAACATGCGTTATTTGCTTGACCTTATTTCCACTTACATGTATCATGAATTGAAGGGCTGTTGTATGCGATAGGAGGTGTACCGATGAAGAAATTACTTTGGGCGTTGTTTATTCTGGCTTTGGTGCTGGCTCCCATGTCCGGAACGGTCCTGGCACAGCCGGTGGCGGCGGGTGAAATCACGCACATTGTTCAGCCGGGGCAAACGCTGTTCAGCATCGCGCGGATGTATGGCGTGGATGTCTGGACCCTGGCGCGTGCGAACAACATCGTCAACCCGAATCGGATTTACGTTGGACAGCGCCTGGTGATTCCGGCTAAGTCAACCACACCGCCCGCAACCAATGTCTATGTGGTCCAGATCGGTGACACGCTGTATAGCATCGCGGCCCGCTATAAGACTACGGCCTGGGCCATCGCGCAGGCCAATGGTATCTATGACCTGAACCACATTTATGTGGGACAGCGACTCGTCATTCCTGGGGTTGCGCCCGCACCTACTCCCACGCCTGCCGCCGGTGGGCAATGGCGGGGTGCTTACTATGCCAATGCTGAGCTTTCCGGCGAGCCGCTCTTCACGCGCAACGATGCCGGCGTCAATTTCCGTTGGGGAATGCGCTCTCCGGATACGCGACTGAACACCGATCGCTTCTCGGTGCGCTGGACGCGCACGATCAACTTCCAGGGCGGTCTATACCGCTTCACAATGGTCGTCGACGATGGAGTGCGTATCCGGGTGGACGACAACCTCGTGCTCGATCAATGGCGGGTACAGGCAGAGACCACCTATACGGTGGAAGTCACTTTGACGCCCGGCAATCACCTGGTTACCATCGAATACTTTGACGAGGCCGGGAATGCGACCGCAGTGTTTTCCTTTGCCCGTCTCGGAAGCGCGCCTGGAACGCCAACGCCATCCGTGACCCCGCCGGCGACTGCGCCTGCCGATGCATGGCGGGGTGAATACTTCGGCAATACGGACTTGAGCGGTAAGCCTCTCCTCACCCGTGCGGATCCGCACATCGGTTTTGAGTGGAAACTGGGTTCGCCCGCTTCTGGCATCCCGCAGGACTACTTCAGCGCGCGGTGGGTACGCCAGATTACCCTCGACAAGGGGAAGTATGCCTTCTGTGCCATGGCCGACGATGGTGTGCGTCTGTATGTGGATGGCGCGCGCCTTATCGATGAGTGGCATCCGTCCAACAGCCTGACCTCCTGTGTCACGACCGAACTTGCCAAAGGTTCGCACGAGGTCAAAGTCGAGTACTATGAAGACGGCGGTCAGGCGCTGCTCTATGTGTGGTGGGAAAAACGCTAAGCCGGTTGACTTTTCGCCAAAACAAGGTATCACTTAGCATACATGGTGATTTTGAGGGGCGGGGGATAACCCTCTCCCCTCATTTCTGTTATTTCGGGGGATACCCTTTAGATATTTGAGAAAAAGCAGGGCTGCGATGAACGTTGTCTTATTGTCACCCTACTTTCCACCCAATTATTACCATTTTGCCGTGGCGTTGCGCCAGAACGGCGTCAATGTGCTGGGGCTGGGCGATGCGCCTTACGGTGATTTGCGCTTCGAGTTGCGGTCTGCGCTTTCGGAATACTACCGCGTGGACGATTTACACCGTTATGACGACTTGCTCCGCGCCTGTGGCTACTTCACGCATCGCTTCGGGAAACTGGACCGTATTGAGTCGCACAATGAGTATTGGCTGGAGACGGATGCCCGTCTGCGCACCGATTTCAACGTCTGCGGCCCCAAGTCCGATGAGCTGGCATGGGTCAAGCAGAAATCGAAGATGAAGGAGGTCTTCGCCCAGGCGGGTATCGCTGTGGCCCCCGGCCTGGTGGCGCACACGTACCCCGAGGCCACGCAATTCGTCGCCGAGGTGGGATATCCCGTCGTCGCCAAGCCGGATACAGGCGTCGGTGCCAGCGGCACGTACAAACTGCGCAATGACGCCGAACTGGCGCAATTCTTTGCGACAAAACCAACCTCGGATTATTTACTTGAAGCCTTTGTTTCCGGCGCGCTTTACTCCTTCGATGGTTTGGTCGACCGTGAGGGCAACATCGTCTTCTGCACGTCGCATTTCTTCAGCCAGGGCATTATGGAAACCGTCAATGAGGAGCTCGACATCTATTACTATTCCTTGCGCGAGCTTCCGCCGGGCCTTGAGGATGCCGGCCGGCGGGCGGTGGCGGCGTTCAATCTGCGTGAGCGCTTCTTCCATATTGAGTTTTTTCATCAAGATGATGGTCGGTGGGTGGCGTTGGAGGTCAATATGCGTCCGCCAGGCGGCTTGACGATGGATATGTTCAACTACGCCAATGACATTGACCTCTACCGCGAGTGGGCGAACATTGTGGCTTTTGGTCGTTCCCGGGTGCAATATACACGACCCTATCATTGCGCCTATGTCGGACGCCGGAGGACTCGTGCATATCGTTTGTCCCATGTCGAGGTGTTGTATCGCTATGGTGATCTGATCCCTGAACATGGCCCGATGAGCGAGGTGTTGTCACCCGCCTTGGGGCATTATGCCTACCTGTTCCGCTCTCCCGATCTTGACCGATTGCGGCAGGTCATTGCCGACGTGCTGGCGGTATAAGGGTGTGGAAGACGCATGAATGTTGAATATTACAAACTGTTGAGTCGGCGTCTCGGCCAGGATATGGAACTCAAAACCTACGGCCATGCGGGCAAACCGGTGGTGGTTTTCCCGTCTGCCTGCGGTCGCTTTTACGAGTTCGAGGATTTTGGTATGGTTGATGCCATTGCCTCGTTCATCGAAGCCGGCAGGGTGCGACTGTATACGCTTGATAGCATCGACTGCGAGGCATGGCTGGCGCACTGGATGTACCCCGGCGATCGCGGCATGCGTCACGAGCAGTACGAAGACTACGTGATCCACGAAGCGCTGCCGTTTATCTATGAGCACAGCGGGTACCCTGGCAAATATATGACGGTCGGTTGCAGTATGGGGGCATACCACGCGGCTAACTTTTTCTTCAAACATCCGCATCGCTTTGACGGCGTGATCGCGCTCAGCGGCCTGTACGGGCCGGAATACTTTGTCGGTAACTATATGGACGATACCGTCTATTTCAACTTTCCGTTGTGTTACCTGCCCCGTTTGACCGACCCTATGTATCTTGACCAATTTCGCCGCAGTCAGATCATCATCTGCGTCGGTCAAGGGGCGTGGGAGGAAGACAGTTTACGTGAGACGCGCGCGCTGGAAGCAACGCTGCGCGCGCTGGATGTTCCCGCCTGGTTCGATTATTGGGGGCTGGATGCGTCTCACGACTGGCCCTGGTGGCGCAAGCAATTACCCTACTTCTTGGAGAAATGTGTATGACGCATCAGCAAACCTTTGTTACCGTCCCGCTGCGCGAGCAAATCGCGGAACTCCTGCGCGCAGGATTGCGGGCCGTTCAGTCCGCCGGCGCTTTGCCAGCTTTTGATATTCCCGAAATCATCCCGGTTGATCAGAGCCGGCACGAGGCGCACGGTGACTATGCTTCGCCGGTGTGTATGGGACTGGCGAAAGTGCTCCGTCGCGCGCCTTTGCAGATCGCGCAGGTGGTCGCGCAATACATCCCTGCCGCCGATTTCATCGTGCGCGTTGAAGTCGCGCCGCCGGGCTACCTCAACTTTACGCTTTCAACGGACTGGGTGGCGCGACAGGTACCGGTCATCCTGGAGGCCGGAGAAGCGTGGGGCAACGTGGCTTTGGGCGCGGGCCGGCGCGCGCAGGTCGAGTTTGTCAGCGCCAACCCCACCGGGCCGATCACGATCGGCTCGGCGCGCAATGCCGTCATCGGCGATACACTGGCTGCGGTGCTGGCTGCTGCGGGCTATGCTGTGGAGCGCGAGTATTATGTCAATGACGCGGGTTCCAAAGTCCGCAACTTCGGCGCGAGCATCTTATCGCGTTATGCTGCTTTGTTCGGCGAGGACATTCCTTTCCCGGAACAGGGGTATCCCGGCGCCTATGTGACCGACCTGGCGCAGCGCGCGCAGGAAACATTCGGCGACCGTTACCTCAAGGAAGAGCGCGCCTCGGCGATCCGTGCGCTCGGCCTGTGGGGCATTGCTCGTATCCTCGATAGCGTGCGTGACGACCTGGCGCAGTTGCGGGTCCATTTCGATAACTGGTTTAGTGAGAAATCGCTTTACGAAAGCGGCTTGTTCGACGCGATGATGGCGAAACTCCGCGCGGGTGGTTACATCGTCGAATACGATGGCGCGACATGGTTCCGGCATCCCGATCTGGAAAAAGATGCCGTGCTGATCCGCTCGCCACAGGTGATCCCTGACCCGGAGGATCGCCCCACGTATCTGGCATCGGATATTCCGTACCTGTGGAACAAGCTTGTTGA
>JAIOAS010000018.1:15452-33561 GCA_019873725.1 Chloroflexota bacterium
GCCCGGCTGATGTTGGCCCGCGCTGCGCAGCACGTCCTCGCCCGCGTCCTGCATCTCATGGGCATGGACGCACCTGAACGTATGTAATTCCAGTAGACGGCAGACAGTAGACACAGTAGATCCAAGAATGCTCCAAGGGGATCGTCAGATCCCCGTTCTGGTCTGGATCGGCGATCCAGACCAAGCAAAATTGGCAAAATTGGATCTACTGAGACAAGACTTGCGACAGCCAGTTCCCCGTCTACCGTCTACTGTTTACCTTCTACTTCACAAGGAGCTATCATGGGACTCAAACCTGACCACTGGATTCGCAAAATGGCGTTGGAACATCAAATGATCGATCCGTTTTTCGATGGGCAGATGCGCAACGGGGTGATCTCTTACGGCCTGTCCTCGTATGGCTACGACATTCGCGTCGCCAACGAGTTCAAGGTGTTCACTTCCGGGGTGGGGGACCTGGCGGTGGTCGACCCCAAGCACATTGACACGCGCGCAATGGTCGATTTCGTGGGTGACATCTGCATTATCCCCCCGAACTCCTTTGCTCTGGCCCGTAGTCTGGAGTACATACGGATGCCGCGCAACGTGCTGGGAGCCGTGCTCGGAAAATCGACGTATGCGCGCTGCGGCATCGTGACGAATTTTACGCCTTTGGAACCGGGCTGGCATGGTTACATCACCATCGAGATCAGTAACACCACGCCGCTGCCGGCGAAAATCTACGCCAACGAAGGCATCGCGCAAGTCCTGTTCTTTGAAGGCGACGAACCGTGCGAAATTTCTTACGCCGACAAAAAGGGCAAATACCAGGGCCAACAAGGTGTCGTCCTTCCACGGTTGTGATAGATGAAACTGCGTATCGCGCTAATGCTGAGTTTGCTCGCGTCGCTGGTGAGCGTTTTTGCGCTGGCGACGTGGCTGGCGCGCTATGCGTTGCTGAATCCGGTGTTCTATCAACGCTGGCTGCGGGAGAGCGATTTCGTCTCGCGTGCCAGCGCCGCGCTTGCCGTCGATCTGCCACGCCAGATTCCCGCCGAATTGTGGTCGCCATGGGTTTCGCGCGACCCAGAGACGTTGCGCGCATTGTTCGATGCGGCCCTGGCGACCGTGGATGTCGAGTCGGCAGCGATGCGCCTGGGGCCGGCCTGGATTGCCTGGTCACTCGGCGAGGCGCCTCCCCCGGAGCGTTTAACGCCCACCGTGGAACAGTACTTGACCGGGGCGCAAGGTGAACTCTTGCGTGATTGGTTGTGGCGCGCACTGCCGTCCTGTGCGGAAGCTGATACACGCTACTGCATCCCCGTTGATCCCGGCGCACATTCCGCCGTGGGGCAGTTACAGCAGGCGTGGTGGCGCGATTATGTCACCGAGCTGGTCGCCTTGTTTGACCAGGCCGAGACGGGTTTGTTTGCTGCGTGGCCTGAATCTCCATCGTGGGTGCGCCGGGTGTGGTATGCCCCACTGCTGGCGTTGGCGCTGGCGCTTATCGCTGCTTTGCTGGTGCCTGGTCGCAAACGCTGGGTCTGCATCAGTGTCCCTTTGCTCACTGCCGGGTTGATTGTCGGCGTGACCGGACTCCTGGCGATGCTGGATGCGTTTCTGCCGCCGGATATCCGGGCTTTGTTGGGTCGGCCTTTCTCGGCTGCAACGGTCGAACTGTTTGCAGTGTCGTGGCGTGCGCTGCTGCATGTGCTGGGGCCGACTTTTCTAGTCGGTGGGATACTGGCGTTGGCTTTCGGCCTGCCGTGGCTTGTGTTGATTTTCGAGGGCTGGCCGGCCAGGCTTTTTGCTGTGGTGGGGGTACTTGCCGCCTTGTGGGGTGTCGCGCAGTTGTATCCGCTGTCCGTTTTCGCTCCCCTGCCGTCGCTGCGTCCGGCCCTGAGCATTGGCGCGACACCCACCCCCTGGCCCACCTTCACCAGCACGCCGACGTTGACGCCAACGCCCTACTACTGGCCTGTCGCTGCCGGTACGCCCGTACCGACGCCGGGCGGAGCATTTGCGACGAACGCCAGGCTGCTCGGCTGCTATCAAACTGCGCCAGAGCCGGTGTTAGCCCTGGACGCCGTCAGCGGTGAGGTGCGTACCCTCCAATCCGCGACGACATCCCGTCACAGTTTCCCGGCGCTCGCCTTGATGAACCGGGCTGCCAATGCACTGCCGCCTGCCGTTTTTGCGCTTTCCCACTCTGCCGGGCAGGTCGCTGTGGCGCAGGAGCGCGATCTCTACGTGTATGCGTTCCCATCGTGGGCGCGTGTGCTGCGCAGTCGGGTTTCGACCTTTTCGCGTATTCAAACGATGGCGTTTGTTGATGGTGGGGCACAACTGGTGCTGGGACTGGAAAACGGCTATCTGTGGGTGGTGAAACCGGAGACCGGTGGATTGCTGTGGCTACTGCCCGCCTCGGAGAGTCCGGTGACGGCATTGGCAACCCATGCTTCACCACCGCGCGTGCTGTCGGGTGCTGCCGATGGGGTGGTGCGTCTGTGGGATCTGACCGCGGGCACGGAACTCGCCGTCCTGGAGGGCCACAGTGCGCCGGTGCGCTTCATCACCTTTGCGCCGCAGGGTGACTATGCTCTATCGGTGGATGAGGGCGGGCAGTGGGTGCTGTGGAACCTGACGCAAGGGGTGAAGGTGCGTCAACGTCACCCGGCGCTTGATGGTGCGCTCTCGGCGCTGCTCTGGGAGGACAATCTTATCCTGGGGGGAACGACGGCGGGAGACCTGCTTTTTGCCGATGCCAACCTGACCATGCAGCGCCTGCGCGTCACCGACGAGGCCGTCACCGCGCTTGCATTGGATGCCTCCGGCGCTGCCTTCATCGGCTCTGCCGGTGGGAAAATCTGTGTGTGGGGCGTCCTCGATCTTCCCTAGCTCTTTCTCATTTCTGATTTTTCTCTGAGGCAATATGACCGAACCAATACGTATCCTGCATTTTGCCGATCTCCATATCGGCATGGAAAACTACGGGCGCCTGGACCCTGAATCTGGCCTTAACCGGCGTGTGGCGGACTTTTTGGAGCGGCTGGACACGGTTGTCGCGTATGCCATCGACCACGCAGCCGATCTGGTGCTCTTCGCCGGCGATGCCTTTCGCACCCGCAGTCCCAATCCCACCCATCAGCGCGAGTTTGCGCAGCGCATCCATCGCCTTTCGCGGGCCGAAATTCCCACCGTGTTGCTGGTGGGCAACCACGATATGCCGGTGATGGAACAGCGCGCGTCCAGTATCGAGATTTTCGCTACTCTGGACGTACCCTACGTGACCGTTGCGGCGCGTCCTGACCTGCTGCGCATCGAGACGCGCCACGGCCCGCTTCAACTCGCTACGATCCCCTACCCGATACGCCAACGCCTGCTTACCCGCGAGCAATTCCGGCAGATGCGCCAGGAGGCGCTGGATCGCGCCGTGAGCGAGGCCGTCGTCGGTTTGATTCAGGGCTTTGCGGCGCGGCTCGACCCGCAGCTACCGGCGGTGCTGGCCGGGCATTTCTCGGTGGATAGCGCGCATTGGGGTTCGGAACGCAACATTATGATTGGCCGGGATGTCGCCATTCCTGTCTCGGCACTGGTCGATCCGGTGTGGGATTACGTTGCCCTTGGCCATATTCACCAGCACCAGAATCTCAATGCCGGGAGTATGCCGCCGGTTGTTTATGCGGGTAGTCTGGAGCGGGTTGACTTTGGCGAGGAGAAACAGCCTAAGGGGTTCTGTTGGATCGAGCTACAGCGGGGGACGACGGCATGGCGCTATGTCGAAGTCCAGGCCCGACCTTTCGTCACCATCCGCGTGGATGTGCGTTACGAAGCCCATCCATTGCGGGCCATTGAGCGCGCTATCGCGGATAGTGACCTGACGGGAGCCGTTGCCAGGCTGGTCGTGCACATGACGCCGGAACAGGAGCCGCGCTTGCGGGATGCCGATCTGTCTCCCCTGCTCGCCGACGCTTTCTTCGCGCAGATCAACCGCGATGTAGAGCGCACGGCTCGGGATCGTCTCGATGGTTTGGAGCCGGACGCGATGACACCCCTGCACCTGCTTGAGCGTTACTTGCAGTCTAAGGGAAAGTCAGATGCAGAGATCGCTTCATATCTGCTGGAAGCGCAGGCGATTTTTGCCGAGGATGCCGATTGGTGATTATCCTTCTTGCTCCGAGGGGAACGCCAGTTCCCCGTTTTAAGCGCATAAGACGTGGATCTGGCGATCCGCGCGAAGCAAAAATGGGGTCTTATCCTTCTTGCTCCGAGGGGAACGCCAGTTCCCCGTTTTAAGCGCATAAGACACGGATCTGGCGATCCGCTCGAAGCGAAAATAGGGTCTTATCATTCTTGCTCCGAGGGGAACGCCAGTTCCCCGTTTTAAGCGCATAAGACGTGGATCTGGCGATCCGCGCGAAGCAAAAATAGGGTCTTATCCTTCTTGCTCCGAGGGGAACGCCAGTTCCCCGTTTTAAGCGCATAAGACGCGGATCTGGCGATCCGCGCGAAGCAAAAATAGGGTCTTATCCTTCTTGCTCCGAGGGGAACGCCAGTTCCCCGTTTTAAGCGCATAAGACACGGATCTGGCGATCCGCGCGAAGCAAAAATAGGGGCTTATCCTTCTTGCTCCGAGGGGAACGCCAGTTCCCCGTTTTACGCTCATAAGATGCGGATCTGGCGATCCGCGCGAAGCAAAAATAGGGTCTTATCCTTCTTGCTCCGAGGGGAACGCCAGTTCCCCGTTTTAAGCGCATAAGATGCGGATCTGGCGATCCGCGCGAAGCAAAAATAGGGTCTTATCCTTCTTGCTCCGAGGGGAACGCCAGTTCCCCGTCTTACGCGCATAAGACGCGGATCTAGCGATCCGCGCGAAGCAAAAATAGGGTCTTATCCTTCTTGCTCCGAGGGGAACGCCAGTTCCCCGTTTTACGTGCATAAGATGCGGATCTGGCGATCCGCTCGAAGCAAAAATAGGGAACTGTGACGAGAATGATAAAGCCCTGGATATAGCACGCCGAGGCTTGACAAATCACCGAAATCTCCTAATATTCAGGATATAGATTATTCAGGAGCGGCATCATTTAGCAGGAGATAATGTGGTGAAAAAACCCTTACAGCGCCGGGTTGTCATGGCGCTCGCAGTGGGTGGCGTGTTGGCTGGTCTGCTCGCTGGGCAGGTAGGGGCTTTTTATCTCCCAAAACTGGCAGTTCAGAACGTTGCTTCTGTTTCCGAGCAGTCCTCCGAGCCTCCTGTCTTGTCATCCTATTGGAGCGCGAAAATACTGCGTTGGGAAACCCTGATTGTGCAGGAGGCCAACCGGCGCAGCCTGGACCCTGACTTCGTCGCCTCTTTGATCTGGCGCGAATCACGAGGCGACCCGAATGCTATAGGGCCGGGTGGCTCTGTCGGCCTGATGCAGATTATGCCCAAGGAATCCGGGTTTTCCTGGCGACCCTCGAAAGAAGTCCTCCTTGATCCTGCCGTGAATCTTTTCTGGGGCACACGCACCCTGTCGATTATCATCCAGCAGGGCAACGGCGACATTTTTAATGCGCTGGCGGCCTATAACGGCGGATGGGAGCAGACCGACTATCGCCGGCCCCGTACCTTTGCGACGACCATCCTGCGGGATTATGCCCATGCCGTGGCTTCCCGCTGTGGCACGGCCGGTCGCTGGATTGCCTTTTTTGCCATTGAAAGCAGCTACACGCACGGTCCCATCTGGGTGGCCGATTCTGCGCGTGCGGATGTCTATTACTTCGGCCAGACAAATGCGCTCCCAGATGGCACCCCTCTTATCCCAGATGTATCACCCACTTCAGTCGTGGCGCGCTTTACCTCGGCAGAAACCGGCGCGCCCCGCAGTGTAGGCATCTGGCTGTATAACGCGACTCAGGACGCCTGGGATGGGTGTTCTGTCTCCCAACATGTTACAGCCGCGTTATTGCCTACCGCTACACCCGCGGTGCCCCCCACGCCCAGGGCCACCGCGACGCCTCTCGCCACTGCACCTGCGCCTACGGTGACACCGGCAGCACCGATAGCTTTGCTGGCTTCCACAGCGTCTCCCTCTCTCACCCCAATCTTCGTGCCGCTGCTGACGCCGACAGCGGGGGGCGAACTTGCCGCTGCGCTGGAGGCGGTTGTGCTTGACGAAGGGGCTGAGCTGCGTCCGGGTGCTACACGGTGGTGGAATCCTACAGCGACATTACTGGCGGGCACCAAAGTACGCTTGCTTGGCTACGATCCAGAAACGCCCGGCTGGGTCTACATCGGTTCTCTGGATGGGCGTGTGCTTGGGTGGACGCAGACGGCGAATTTGCGCCTCCCTGCTACTGTGTATGGACTGAAACTGCTGACGCCGATTCCCACATTGACGCCTTCCCTCACCCCTACATTGACGCCCACCCCCACGCCTACTATGGCATGTCCTGGCGGCCCGTTCAGGGCTGAAGCCTGGCCTATGGACAAATATCGTATTCCTGAAGGCGGTTGGATCGCGGTGATCTATGCCAGAGGTTACGGTGGAACGTGCGAGTATACCTACAAGTGGGAGGGCGAGGTCGTGGCGGGACCCACGTTTGACTGTGTGATGTTCAAGATTCACCAGGATCGTTTTGCTACTGTTGTGGGAACGATGACCGTGATTTCCGGGGATGAAGAGGTTTCCATTGGAATCTATATCGAGTCACCGTAGGGTAATTGAATTGTGATGGTCGCTTGATATGCGTCAAGGCGTCCGGGGAAATTCCACGGGGAGAGCAAGGCCGGGATGTTAATCCTGGCCTTTTCCGTGTATAATTCAGATTTACGATGGCGTGTACCCGAACCTGTGGTACGGCGACGCTTGGACTACGAGACTGACGACTATGTATGCTGGAGCAGTGTCAGGGTGATGGAAACTGTAGATTTGCTTGTTCACTCGGCGGCACAATTGTGTACGATCCCGCCGCAGGCGGGCGGGCCGCAGCGCGGTATGGCTTTGGGCGAGCCGGGTCTCATTGCAGACGGCGCGGTGGCGATTGCCGCAGGCCGCGTGGTTGCCGTGGGAGCGAGCCGGGAACTGGCGAGCGAGTACCGCGCCAGCCGCGAGATTGACGCACGCGGCAAGGTGGTCATCCCCGGTTTCGTCGATCCGCACACGCATCTGGTGTGGATGGGGGACCGCGCGGCGGAGTTCGAGCAGCGCATTGCCGGCGCGACGTATATCGAAATTATGGCAGCGGGCGGCGGGATTATGTCTACCGTGCGCGCTACCCGCGAGGCCACCGTGGCTGAGCTGGTGGCAGCGATGCGTCCGCGTCTCGACCGGATGCTGGCCCACGGTGCGACGACCGTGGAGGTGAAGACCGGCTACGGCCTGGAAACCGAGGCGGAACTGCGGCAGTTGGAAGCGATTGTCGCGCTCGACCGCAGCCACCCGGCGACACTCGTCCCGACGTTCCTGGGCGCGCACGCCGTCCCTGTCGGCTACAAGGGCCGTGCCGATGCCTACGTGGACCTGCTGGTTCACGAAATGTTGCCCGCCGTTGTGGAGAAGTCGCGCGCACTGGGATTGGAGCGTCTACCTTTCTGCGATGTGTTTTGCGAAAGCGGCGCGTTCGATCTGGCGCAGAGTCGCCGCATCCTTGAGGCAGCACGGGCGTTGGGCTTCCCGCTGAAAATCCATGTCGATGAATTCACCGCGCTTGGCGGGGCGAGATTGGCGGTTGAATTGGGCGCGACGTCGGCGGATCATCTGGTCACGACCCCGCCGGAGGATATCGCGGCGCTCGGCGCGTCGGACACGGTGGCAGTGTCGCTGCCGTGTACACCCTTCGGCCTGGGGCACTGCGAGTACACACCGGCTCGGGCGTTGTTGGAGGCTGGCGCTGCGTTGGCGTTGGCAACCGATTGCAATCCGGGCACGGCCTGGAATGAATCAATGCCCTTCGTACTTGCGTTGGCGTGTCGCTATTTGCGGCTTACGCCTGCGCAGGCCCTCGTCGCGGCGACGTTGAACGCGGCCTGCGCGCTTGGTCTGGGGGACAGGGTGGGGAGCCTCGCGCCGGGGTACGCCGGCGATTTGCTGATCGTGGATGTGCCCGATTACCGGCACTTGGGGTATCGTTTTGGCGCGAATCCTGTGGCGATAGTTGTCAAGGGCGGTAAAGTCGTCGCGGCAAATGGACAGGTGATGGACGCATGACCGTTGAGGCAGACGGCAGCACCGTGTTTACATTGCTTGTCGAAGCCGATGGCGGGCGCATCGATAGCTTCATCGCGGAGGCGCTGCCCGAGTTGTCGCGCACGGCGGTGCAACGGCTGATCGATGCGGGGCGGGTGACGGTGAATGATGGCGTACCCCGTTCGTCGTACAAAGTGCGGCGTGGCGATACAGTGGTGGTACGCGTGCCCCCGCCACAGCCTGTAACGCTGTCCCCAGAAGCCTTACCGTTGGATATTTTGTACGAGGACGCGGACATCCTGGTGATCAACAAGGCAGCAGGGATGGTTGTGCATCCGGGCGCGGGAAACCTTTCCGGCACCCTGGTCAATGCGTTACTGGCGCACTGCGACGATTTGCAGGGCATCGGCGGTGAACTGCGGCCCGGCATTGTGCATCGGCTGGACAAGGACACGTCCGGTGTGCTGGTCGTCGCCAAGCACGATCGGGCGATTCGGGCGCTGCAACAGCAGTTCAAAGAGCGTGAGGTGCGCAAAACTTACGTCGCGTTGGTCATCGGCAACATCGCGCAGGACGAGGGCGTGATCGAGGCGCCGATTGGACGGCACCGCGTTCACCGCCAGCGTATGGCTGTGATTGCGGACGGCAAACCGGCGCGCACGCGGTGGAAGGTGCGCGGGCGCTACCGCGATGCGCAAAATCGCGTTTATACGCTGCTGGATGTGCGACTATTAACGGGGCGCACGCATCAAATTCGCGTACATTTTGCCTGGCTTGGTTATCCGCTGGTGGGTGATACCGTCTATGGCCCGGCGCACAGCCCGCTGCCCGCGCCGCGCCAATTTCTGCATGCCCGCGCGTTGACGTTGCTGCATCCGACGACGGAGGAGAAGATGACGTTTTCCGCGCCACTGCCGGAGGATTTGGTCGGTTTTTTGGCATCGCTGACACCTGACCTTTCGTAACCCATACATTGGTGGTAAAATAACGACTAGAATCAGTAGGTCCAATTTTGCTTGGTCTGGATCGCCAGATCCAGACCAGAACGGGGATCTGACGATCCCCTTGGAGCATTTTTGGAGCTACTGAGAATTGTTTGTTACAACAAGGAGACACGCATGGTAGAGATGACATTGCGAGTGCCTCAGACTTTGATACAATTGCCGGAGTCAGAACGCGGTAAGCTCATTCGTGCTGGCTTGCAGGAAGCTGCACGTGCCAGAATCCGTCAGCTCCAGACCGATATTGCCGCGAGCAAGGAAGAAATTGCTCGTTTCGAGGCGCGTTATGGGATGTCGTTCGCGCGTTTTGAAGTGGAATTGCTCACACAGCAGGACTCGCTGCAAATCCATGAAGATTATAATGACTGGTTTTACTGGCAAAGTGTGCTTGAGGAGAAACAACGACTTCTTGCCGATTTGCAGGCTCTGGACCGCCTATGATTCCCGAAACATTGGAACGGTATCCTGCGTTAATCGTTGCTATCAGTTATCTAAATCACAGACTGGATGGCGCGGTCGAGCAGTTCAAAGCCGAAGTGCAGCTCGTCGATGGTTCACGTCTGTACATCAACGAAGTGTACAGTGACGGAGCATTGCGTAAATATGCTTACTATCGGCTCACACCCGGTGGCGAGATTCTCCAGGGGTGGGATAATGCGCCACATCATCCTGAGATTGCATCTTATCCGCATCATCTTCATCAGCAGGGCCTGATTGAATCCTCGGCGGTGCGCTCACTAAATGATGTGCTGGACTTGTTGGAAAAGCACATACACGATTGAGTGCGTTTGTGCCTGTTTTCGCCTGTTGTGTAAATTCGGGTATCGTTCATATATGAAAAAGCAGCAGTGCGAACAGAAAGTTCGCTGCGAACGGAAAGTTCGCTGCGAACAGAAAGTTCGCTTGGACCTTTTACTGGTAGAGCGCGGCTTGGCAGAAAGCCGCTCGCTGGCACAGCGTTTGATCCGCGCGGGCGAGGTGTTGGTCGATGGACAGCTTGCCGACAAACCGGGTACTGACGTAGCGGAGAGCGCCGACATCGTTCTCAAGGCCAAACCGCGTTTTGTGAGCCGGGGTGGCGAGAAGTTGGCGGCGGCGCTGGAACGATTTCCGGTCGATGTGACCGGGCTGGTTGTGGCGGACATCGGCGCTTCGACGGGCGGGTTCAGCGATTGCTTGTTGCAGCATGGCGCGGTGAAGGTTTATGCGATTGACGTGGGCTACGGGCAACTGGCCTGGGAGTTGCGCCAGGACACGCGGGTGGTGGTGATGGAGCGGGTCAACGCGCGTTATCTGGCGGCGCTGCCGGAGCCGGTGGACGTGATTGTGTCGGACGTGTCGTTCATCTCGCTGCGCATTGTCTACGCGACGGCGGTAAACTGGCTCAAACCCGGCGGTACGGTGATTTCGTTGATCAAGCCGCAGTTCGAGGCCGGGCGCGAGCACGTCGGCAAGGGGGGGGTGGTGCGCGATCCGGCGATTCATCGGCAGGTCCTGGAAACGGTAACGGCGGAGATGGCGGCGTTGGGTTTGGGGCTGCGTGGCTTGATGGTCTCGCCGCTGATCGGTCCGGCAGGCAACGTTGAATTCTTAGGGTGGTGGGTGTTGGGCTCAGACGCCGACGATGTTCAATCGTGGATTGACCAGGCATTACAGGATGCTTCGACACTCTCGACCGCCTGACTGTCTGACCATTTGACTACCTGACTATTGACGAATTAGGAGAAGGATGGATTCGCAGCATATTCGGAATTTTAGCATTATCGCGCACATCGACCACGGCAAATCGACGCTGGCCGACCGCTTGCTGGAAGTGACCGGCACGGTCGAGTCGCGGAAATTCGCCGGCGGGCAATCGCAGGTGCTCGACAGCATGGATTTGGAGCAGGAGAAGGGCGTGACGATCAAGGCATCGGCGGTGCAGATGCACTGGGTCGCTGCCGATGGCGAGGAGTACGAGCTGAACTTGATCGATACGCCCGGTCACGTGGACTTTGCCTACGAGGTGAGCCGGGCGTTGGCGGCTTGCGAGGGCGCGTTGCTGGTCGTTGACGCTACCCAGGGCATCGAGGCGCAGACATTGGCGAATCTGTACCTGGCATTGGAAAACGATCTCGAAATTATACCGGTGGTCAACAAAATTGACCTGGCGACGGCGGATGTCGAGCGGGTGTCGCAGGAAGTGGCGGAGCTGATAGGGGTGCCGGTGACAGATGTGATTCCGGTTTCTGCGAAAGAAGGGACGAATGTGGAGGCGGTGTTGCAGGCCGTCGTGGAACGGGTCCCGCCGCCCAAAGGCTCTAACGTGGATGCGCCGTTGCGGGCGTTGGTGTTCGATTCGCATTACGACTCGTACAAAGGCGTAATCGCTTATGTGCGGCTCTACGAAGGACAGGTGACGGGCACGACGCCGCTGTTGATGATGGCGACCGGCGCGAAGACGGAGCCGGTGGAGGTGGGCGTCTTCACGCCGGGCATGACGCCGGTTGAGCGCCTTTCGGCTGGCGAAGTGGGGTACATTGCTACCGGTTTCAAGTCGGTGCGCGAGGCGCGCGTGGGTGATACGGTGACGGAACAACGGCGTCCGGCAGCGGTGGCGCTGCCAGGCTACCGGCCGGCCAAGCCGATGGTCTTCGCCAGCCTGTACCCTTCGGAGGCCGATGATTATGAAAACCTGCGCGACGCGCTGGAAAAGCTGCAACTCAACGATGCCTCATTGACGTATATTCCAGAGACATCGCAGGCGCTGCAATTCGGCTTCCGCTGCGGATTTCTGGGTCTGTTCCATATGATCATCGTGCAAGAACGGCTGGAACGCGAGTATGGGCAAGACCTGGTGGTCACTGCGCCGAGCGTGGCTTATCAGGTGTTGCTGACGAATGGCGAGGAAATCGAAATCCACCGTCCTGCCGATCTGCCCGATCCGTCGCTCATCGCCGAGGTGCGCGAACCGTGGATGAAGGTGCAGGTGATCACGCCCAATGAGTATCTCGGCGTGCTGATGGAGATTTTCCGCCGCAAGCGCGGTAACTTCCTGCTCACCGAGACGCTAGATCAGAAGCGCGTGCTGCTCACGTTCGAGGTACCGCTGGCGGAGATGGTTATCGATTTACACGACCGTATCAAGTCCGCGACGCGCGGGTATGCTTCGATGGACTACAGTTTCGATAGCTATCGTGCCGATGACCTGGTGAAAGTGGACGTGCTGGTGAATAAAGAGCCGGTCGATGCGCTGGCGATTATTGTCCACCGGGATATGGCCTACGACAAGGGTTCGCTGCTCATCCGCAAGATGAAAGAGGCGATTCCACGCCAGTTGTTCGAGGTGCCGATCCAGGCGGTGGTGGGCGGCAAAGTGGTGGCGCGGGTCAACGTGCAGGCGCTGCGTAAGGATGTGCTGGCGAAGTGCTACGGTGGCGATGTCACGCGCAAGCGGAAGCTGCTGGAAAAACAGAAGGCCGGGAAGAAGCGGATGAAAGCGTTGGGCAACGTCATCATCCCGCAGGAAGCGTTCCTGGCGATGTTGCGATTGGACGAGGACTGAACACTGAACTTGTCTGGGAGTGTGGTGAAATGACGTCATTAGCTGAATCGTGGCGTAAGATTCCTCTTTCTCGACGCAAGCAACTGATTCTGTTGTTGGTCTCGGCATTGGCGATTGGGCTAATCGTCTGGACGGCGCGGCAGGTATTGGTTCCCTACGTTTTCGGCCTGCTGCTGGCTTATGTGCTCGCCCCGTTGGTCAAGGCGGTGGAACGAGGTATTCTGTGGCTAAGTCAACGTCCCCGCCTAAAGGCGTTGCGCTTTTTACGGCGTCCGGCGCGCGCATTGGCGATCGGGCTGATCTATCTGCTGGTGCTGGCGCTATTGGTAGGCTTTTTCTCGGTCTTCGTGCCGCTCCTGATCGATCAGGGCAAGGCGCTTTGGGCCGCCCGCGAGACGATCTGGGATTTCATCACTCGCTTTGGTGAAGATCTGATTCGGCAATATCGCCTCTTGCCGGAGCAGATCCGCGTTCAGATCGACGACAATCTCACCAAATTCAGCAACCAGGTGGGCAAGATTGTGCAGCAAGCGGTGGGGGGAACCGCGGTGGTGATTTCTTATACCTTCAGCTTGCTGTTGGCGATTTTGATCATCCCCTTCTGGACCTTCTTTATGTTATTGGACTCCGAAAAACTGGGGCAGACGTTGGTCCGCTCGATTCCCATTTCCATTCGCAGCGATGCGTTGAAAATCGCCTCACTTGTCGATGCGGTATTCGCTTCCTATTTGCGAGGTCAACTTTTCCTGGCGTTGATTATCGGATCCGTCTCAACGATTTTCTTTGGGATTGCGGGGGTACAGTTTGCGTTGATCCTGGGCGTGATCGCGGGTGTCTTCGAGTTAGTCCCCAATATCGGCCCCATTCTTGGCGCTATTCCGGCGATCCTTGTGGCGTTGGTGCAGAAGCCGACGTTGGCGCTGGTGGTGGCGATTTATGCCGTTGTCATTCAACAAGTGGAAAATATCTTTATCACGCCGCGTGTTTTGGGCAGAAGCGTGCAATTGCATCCGGTGCTGGTGATGGTGGTGTTAGTCATCGGTAGTGAGGTGGGGGGTCTCATCGGACTGTTTCTCGCACCGGTGGTCACTGCCGTGTTGCGCGATTTGTTCCGCTACTTCTATTTCCGCCTGGATGATCCTCCGCTGTCGCCGAGTGAAGCGCTGGCAAAAGTTTGGGAAGTCCAGGCGTTTGATGTTCAGGTATAGAACATTGAGGATGTGTTGCTTGTGATTGACGGATTAACACCGGCTGGCTAAGCCGGAACTGAAAAATTACTCTGGAGGTGGTATGGCTGTAGATAAGGTTCGTATCGGCATTGTTGGGGTGGGGCAGATTGGCAAGAGTCATTTGCGGAATTATCAGAAGATTGAAGGAGCAGAGATCGTAGCGGCAGCCGACCTCAATGTGGATGAGTTAGGCCGCGTGGCGCAGGAATTCAGTATTCCGCATACCTACACGGATTTCCGCGAGTTGTTGCAGCGCGACGACATTGTGGCGGTGGATGTGTGTCTGCACAACAACCTGCACATGCCTGTCACAGTGGCGGCGCTGGAAGCCGGTAAGCACGTCTACTGCGAAAAGCCTATCGCGGGCGCTTATGCTGACGGGGTGAAAATGGTAGAAACTGCCAAAGCGACCGGCAAGTTGCTGCACATTCAATTGAGCACGCTCTACAGCAAGGAGACGAAGGCCGCCAAATACCTCATCGACGGGGGGCATCTGGGCAAAATTTACCACGCGCGCTCGACCGGCTTCCGGCGCCGGGGACGCCCCTACGTCGACGGCTATGGCGCGCCTCCCTTTGTGCAGAAGCGCAACTCCGGCGGCGGCGCGTTCTACGATATGGGTGTGTATCACATCGCCAACATCCTCTACCTGCTGGACAATCCCAAAGTGCTGCGCATCACCGGCAAGACGTATCAGGAGACCCCTATCGATCCGCGTCGCCTGGAGATCAGCGGCTACGATGTGGAAGAATTGGGGATGGGCTTCGTGCGTTTGGAGAACAACATCGCATTGGACATCATCGAGGCATGGGCCATTCATTTGGACGGCTTCGAAGGCTCGTATATCGTTGGCTCGCAGGGTGGGGTGAGGCTGGAGCCGTTTGGCTACTACTTCAACATCGGCGATCTGGCGATCAATGGAGCGGCGGACCTGGGACAATTCGACTATCGCCTGCACAACGTTCACGAGGTCGGCGACGTGTACGACAGCTCGCAGCATCACTGGATCGCGGCGCTGCAAGGCCGTGTGGAATTGTTGCCTACCGCTGCCGTCGCGCTCAACACAATGCTGATCTCCGAGGGCATTTTCCTCTCAGAGAAGCTGGATCGGGAAGTGACGGCGGACGAGGTGCTGGCGATGTCGAAATCGACGGCGGTGCGATTGTAGTTCGAGAATAAGCCCCGACATTGGCTCGAACACCGGGCGGCGTACTGGCGCCGCCCGGTGGTGTTGTGGGTGGCGAACCTCTGTGCCGCTAACCCGCGCCCCAGCGCTCGCCCACTAACTGCAAGCGAGTGAGGCCGCCGATTGCACGCGCCATAGCGTGGTCGGGTTGGCGCAATGTTAGGCAGTGACACTTCTACACAAATGATTGATGAGCATACAGAAACCCTAACCGGCTATGTACCGGATTCGGAAAGGTTTCCACCTGAAAACCTCTTTGCCGCAAATAGTTTACCAAATCTGTATGTGAAAACTCCGTCGCCTCATCGTGATATTCAAGACAAATGTTTCTTATCTTTTTCAGAGTTGCTTCGCTTGTATTGAAAAGTATATCGAATTCACCCCCTTCACAATCCATTTTCAGAAAATCGCAGACCGAAAGGACATTCATTTCAAACACATCATCCAGGCAAAGTCCTTGTACGGTAACTGATGCTGCTGTACTTGAAGTATTCGTAGTTGTATGTTGAACTGCTGCGCCTGTAGTAAATAGCGTCATCTCGCCAGACCTTGCGCCAATGGCTACAGGCATAGCTATCACGTTGCGGATAGAATTCAGTTTAATATTCTCAGCCAACAGCCTGTAAGACTCTGGAAAAGGTTCATAGGCATAGACTTGACAATTTGGATGCTCGTAAGCAACTGAAATAGCAAAGTCTCCAAGCCCAGCGCCTATGTCAATAACAGTCCAACCGTCTTGAATTGAGGTAGCGTTAGATTCATAATCGCGGTCAAGGCAGGTTTCCTTGATAATCCACACATCCATCAAACTTCGTACCTTGAACTGACACCCATTCCTTAATTTGATAACCACCGGCTTCTTGTTTAGCAAGAGACCAAAACAGGCATACCAGTTGCTAATCTGCCCTGGAATTGTGGGCACTGAGGATAGATAATACTTGATTCGGCGTATCATAGTTTTTCAGCCTTAACCATTGACGAAGGGCTAAGAGCAAGGGCCAAAAGAATGCCGCCCAACGGCTCGCGCTTCAGCGCATTCGTCGTCGCGCAACACCACGCTATGTCCTCCTGAATACGGTCTTCCCGCCCACCAGGGTCAGGTCGACGGTGCTGCTAAACAAGTCTTCAGGAGAGAGAAGGGAGGGATCGCTGGTCCACACAACCATATCCGCCAACTTGCCCGCTTCCAGCGTCCCTTTGACGTTTTCCTGATGTCCTGAGTATGCGCCTTCGTAGGTGTGCGCACGCAAGGCTTCATTGAAGGTAAATATTTGGTCGGCGCCGATTGTGTTTTGTTTGAAGGTATAACGGGTCATAGCGCCGGCCAGGGTGGCCTGCGGCTGATAAAACGGCGTTGACGGCGCGTCTGAACCGATGGCCACATGGACGCCGGATTGCATCCATTCTTTCGTCACCATGATGCGCTCCATTCGTTCGGCGCCAAAGAGATAGTTCCAGGCCTCACCGAACAAATAGATGAAAGCGGGCTGTGTGCTGACGACAACGCCCAGGTCTTTCATTTTCTGAGTGGCCTTCGCGGTGGTGAGAATGGCATGTTCGAGGCGGTGGCGCGGATCCGCGCGCGGGTTGGCGTTCATCGCCGCCTCATAGGCCTCCAACACTAGATCGGCGGCGGCATCGCCGATGCAATGGACGCAGATTTGCAGGCCCGTGTCGTGCAGGTTGCGGATCGTGTCTTTGAACATCTTGGGGTTCCAAGTGGTCAAGCGCCATTCGACGCCATTGTGCGGCTTGTAGCAATGGGCGGTCGGTCCCTGCCCGTCGATCAGGAATTTGAAGCCTCGGAAGCGCGTCACGCCATCGTCAATCTGCTCCACCTGGTCAATCTTTTCGAGATCAGAAGGCCATTCCAGGGTGAGGTACAAATCGTTGCGCAAGAAGAGTTTTCCTTCCTGCGAAAGTTCCTGATAGGCGCGCAAGTCGTCCAGATCGCGGATGTTGTTGTCGTGAAACGTGGTCACGCCGACGGAAGCCATGAGAGTCTGGGTGTCCAGGATGGATTGTCTGATCATATCGGCTGTGATCGGCGGGGCGAAGCGGCGCAGCACGTCCATGGCGCGGTGATTGTAAAAGACCCCGGTCGGCTCACCGTTCTTTTTCTCGATAATGCCTCCCTGCGGGCTGGGCGTGCTGGCATTGACATCAGCAATCTGCAGCGCGACACTGTTGGCCGTGCCCCAGTGACCGCCAATGTGCATGATGAAGACCGGGTTTTCGGGCGATACCGGATCCAGGTCTTCCTTCGTGGGAACGGATTTGTCGGCCAAAATCATGTAGTAGCCCATGATCCATTCACCGGGTTGTTTTCCTTTGATAGTATTGGCCAGGGCATATTGAAGGGAAGCGATATCCTTCACATCTGGAAGGATGAAGGGGGTGTAGTACGTATTGTTCAACCCCACAGCGCGGAAGTGCAGATGCGGGTCAATCAGGCCGGGTGTAACGGTGCGCCCTTGCAAGTCTATCTCTTGGGCGCCCGGCATGGCTAGGGCGCGGATGGCTTCATTCGTGCCGGTCGCCAGAATCTTATCCCCGGCAATGGCAATAGCCTGGACTACCGTATCGGCGGCATCCACGGTCATGACCTTGCCGTTGGTGAGAATGAGGTTGGCCTTTGTCCCCGCGGGAACAGTCGGTACAGGAGGAGGGGAAGCGGTTGAACTCGGAACACTGGTCAGTCTACCTCTCCACTTGCAACTTGTCAGGAGCGCCCCTCCAGCACCCATAGCGACAAGTTTTATAAAATCCCGTCTAGATAAAGAGTGGTGGTTGTCAAACATTTTACTCTCCTTTCTTTCTGTTTGTGGTATTGCTTGCCCTATCTGAAGTTACCCTCAAAAACTAGACCACATGCTAAATGGAAATAGTAGACATTATACCGATTAAAAAGCCACAAACAGGTGCAATTGAAGCGGTGGATAGTGCCAAGGCCGGAAGTTCAGGCGTAAATTGTGAAGTCCACAGCAAATCGCTAGCAC
>JAIOAS010000019.1 GCA_019873725.1 Chloroflexota bacterium
ATCGCACTCCTCCTGATGAATGGCCTTTCTTCTTATTGTACTGCCAGTCTCGCGGCTGTACCGGCTACTTTAGGAGTATTCTCGTGTTAAGGTACTGCAAAAGTCGAGTAAATACTGGAAAATATGCTCAAAGACGTCTTGAACTCATTGGCCCTTAGAACACAGGAACATTTTCTCTATAAGGAGATTGTATGGGCGAATTATTACTCGAAAGATTGCTCTTGTACTTTATAACCTTGCTTGTTGTTGATATGTGGTTTAAACAACGTAAAATCTATGACAAATGCAAAGAAATTTTTTCCAAGATTACCGTTGACTTTCGCGATAAATAAAGCGATGACTAATCAGAATAGTTTGATTTCCTTGCAAAGTCTTGACTGACGCGGTTTGAGTTTACCGCATTCCCGACAGTGCACCCCGGGGACAAGCTGCGGGTCGGGATGATTTCGTCCCGACCCGGTTGCACCGTCACCGGCGGCGGCGCTCAGGTCGCTCTCCAGCGTTGCCTTATCCTCCGCGCCGGTATCCTTATTCTACTACCATTGCCGGTTCCAGGATAGCCGCGTGCAAGAGCGTGTGTAGTTGCGCGACCAACGCCAGGCGCGCTTCCAGCTCCAGGTGCGGCGCGCGCAACTGCGCCAGCAGCACATTCACATTCTTATCTGACGTGACTTCCGCCGGTGCAGGAGCAAGCTCTGTCGCATCCAGCGCGGGCAGACAAAGCCGCTGCTCCACGATTTCCATTGCCGTATAATAATCCTCGGCCACAGTGCGGTCGTGGACGCGGGCATAGATGAGTGTCGAGTTGATCCTTTGGTGGCCCAGAAGCTGCTGAATCGTCGTGATCTTGCACCCGGCGTTCAGCAACTGCGTGGCGAAGGTGTGGCGCAGCCGGTGTGGACTGACTTTGACGCCCACCCGTTCCCCGGCCGTCTTGATCCGGTCGCGCACCAGGTCCTTGTACAACGGCGCATTGCGGTGCAGAAAGACGTGATCGGCGCTGCCCAGGCCGCGCACGTCCAGATAGGCTTGCAGCGCCCGCGCCGCCGTCGTCGTCAGGTACACCGTGCGATCCCGCAGGCCCTTGCCCCGGCGCACGGTGAGACGGCGTCCCGGCAAGTCCAGGTCTTCCAGCCGCAGCTCTTCGACCTCGCCCAGGCGCAATCCGCCGTGCCAGAGCAGGTAGAAGGCCGCACGATCCAGCAGTGCGTCACGGCGTTGCGCGGCGTTGGCGGCTTGGGCGACCTGGCGCTCGAAATCATCCCGCAGGCGGTGGACTTGCGCGTCGGTGAGGAAACGGGGCAGGCGTTGCGCTTCTTTGAGACCCCGCAGGCGCAACAAAGCCTGTGGCACGGCGAAGTCCTGTTCTTGCAGGAAGCGCAGGAAGGCCTGGAAATAGCGCAAGTCCTGGTTGATGCCGCTCGCAGCGTACCTGGCTGTCAACCGCTGGTCGATGTAGGCGAAAATGTCCTGGCGCTGCACATCCGCGGGCGCGTCGCACGGATGTTGCGCGCAGAGCCAGCGCCAGATGCGGGTGTGCTGGCTCCAGAAGCGGTGAATGCTCTCCGGCAGGCGCGCCGGACGCCAGTTGCGTTGCAGCACGTGTTGGTAGCGTTCGAGCTGCTGGATGAGCCAGGCCGGGAGGCCCGCGCTGTAGTAGGCGTGTTCGACGTCCGGCAGCGTCACCGCGACGCAGCCGCGTTCCTGGCGCAGGAAAATGCGGAACTTTTCCAGGCCGACGCGGCACATATTCGTCCATTCCGTGCTCAGGTGTTTAGCCCGGATGTAGTCCAGGGCGCGTTGCAGATCGGTTTCCAGATCGAGCTGCGGATGGGGTTTGAGATTCAGCCCCAGGGCGTGCCCGGCCATTGGCAGGTAGAGTTGGGCCGTGGTGTTGCGACTGCTGCCGCCGCTGAGCAGCCATTCGCGGTAGCGTTCCAGCAGAGCGACGTTCTCGGCGGGCCAGTGGAGCGTCGGGGCCGGTGCGGGGTAGTCCAGGGGGCGATGCCGGGCTTGCGCGTGACGCAACGCCGCATCATAGCGGGCGGCGGCTGTTTCCGGTTCAGGTGTGGTGTTCATCGCCGGCCTCCCATTGCGCGCTGGCAGCGTAGAAATCGGCCTGCACCTGGCGGTCGTTGGCGGCGACGTAAGTCTGCGTGCTGTCCAACCAGGCGTGGCCCAGCAGCTTCTGGATGGAGGTGACCGGGACATCGGCGCGCACCAGGTCGTTGGCGAAGGTGTGCCGCAAGCGGTGGGCGGTCAACTGCACCCCGGCGGCGGCGCGGTACCGCATGAGGCGCTTGTGAATGGCGGTCGTGGATAGCCCGGCATGTTGGTAACTGAGGAACACAGCGTCGCAGGCGACAGCAGGACGCGCGGTCAGATAGCGGCGCAGCGCGCGTTCGACCTGGGGCGAGAGATACACCGCGCGTTCCTTGCTGCCCTTGCCGCGCACCAGCAAACGCGGCGGGGCTTCGTCCAGATACAGATCGGACAGCCGCATCTGCGCGACTTCGGCGATGCGCAGTCCACACCTTAACATCAAGAGAAACATCGCCCGGTCGCGGGCGTCGGGGATAACGGCAAAGAAACGTTGCAGATCGGCTTCGGCGACCGGACGCGGCAAGCCCTGACGCTGCCGCAGTTGATGGCGGTGCGGTAGCACGGGGCAGACCAAGGTGGGGTCTTCATCGGCGAGGAAGGTGTACAACGCGGTGATGGCGGCCAGACGCCGGTTGATGGTGGCGGGTTGGTAGCCCTGCGCGGCCTGCTGGCTCACGAAGCGATCGACATCGTGAAACGTGAGCGCGGCAGGTGGACAATCACCGACAACCGCCACGAACTGGGCCAGGTCGTACCCGTAATCGCGCCAGGTACGCGCGGTGGGATTGCGGCGGCGCACCCAATTGACGAAAGACTCGATTTCGACTAACATAGCTTCACCTCCTTGTATAAAATATCCTTAAACGTAGTTGGCAAACCCAACTATTGAGCGAGAATAAGCACGACTCAGGTAGTCTGAGTTACGGCTGTACCGGGCAAGACTGCACCTCCTTGCCGGATCGGGCGGGGACCAGCCGCCCATCACGTCTATCTCAGTTTGTCTCCCGGAGCGCCGCGCGGCTAACGTCTGACTCGCACGATGTCCCTAACAGTAGGGGCGCGCAGTGGGTAGCAGCACTGCGCCACATCGCCCTGCTGGGTGAGGACTGATTGGCCGCAAGGCTGCCGCGCGCGGTGTTCCTGGTGCACCTGGTGCAGTCGGTCACCCCCTTGAATGAAAGGAGTATTGTTATGACTGAAGCGCGCCTACAAGTTGGCATTGACTTTGGGGCCAGTTGGGTAGACATCTGCCTGCTCAATCCCGCTGGCGATCCCCTGCTGGCCCATCAGCGCTTTCTCAATGCTCTGCCCGGCTATGCGGCGGTCAAGCAGGTGCTGGTGGAAACCTTGCTGACCCACGCCTACACCGGGCTGGACATTTCTGGGGAAGCCACCGGCATGTATTGGCTGCCCTTTTTCCTGCACTTGGCGGCCGATCCCGACCTGGCAGCGTATGATCCGCAGTTGTACCTGTTGAATCCCCGCTGGGTCGCCTGGTTCAAGAAGTGCTTTGCCCAGGATGATAAAAGCGATCTCAAAGACCCCTACTACATCGCCGAGCGCACCCGCGTCCGCCGCCCCGCCGTGGCCTGGCAAGCGGACCCGCCCGGCTTAGCCCTGCGCAGCTACACCCGCTATCGCTTTCACCTGGTTGAAGCTTTGGCCCGCGAGAAGTGCTTCTGTTGCGCCTATCTCTTCCTCCAGGCCAGCGCCTACCGCCGCCTCAAGCCTTTCAGTGACCTCTTCGGCGTCACCAGCCGGGCGATTCTCCAGGAGGACGCTACGCTCGAGCACCTGGCGGCGCTGCCGGTCGCCGACTTAGCCGCCCGCCTCCGCGAGTTGAGCCACGGCCATCTCCCGCAGCCCGAACACAACGCCGCCAAGCTCCAGCAGGTGGCCCGCGAGAGCTTTACCCTCGACCCGCAGTTGGCCCAAGCCATCCAGCATATCCTGAGCGCCACGCTGGAGCACATCACCTTCCTGGAAGGCCAAATCCAGCAGGCCGAGACCTGGATCACCACGGCGCTTGCCGCCTATCCCCCCATCCAGCAGTTGCTCACCCTGCCTGGCTACGGCCCGGTCTACAGTGCTGGCGTCGGCGCGGAGATCGGGAGTGTGCAGCATTTCCTGGCGGGGCAAAAATGGGATCCCCAGCGCGCTCGCTACCGTCCCAGAAATTTGCGCGACGCCGAAGATGCCATCGCCAAAATCGCCGGCCTATGGTGGCCGCAAGCGCAATCCGGTAGCTTCGCCGCCGAAGACCGGCACATGGCGACTGCGGCGAACCGCTACTTGCGCTATTACCTGATCCAGGGCGCGGATCATCTGCGCAAGCGCGTCCCGGAGTTCCAACGCTTTTATGCGCGCAAGTATACCGAAGTCCCCAAACACAAGCACAAGCGGGCCCTGGTCCTTACCGCCCGCAAGAGCCTGGGGGTCATTGTCGGGCTGCTACACCGCAATGAACCCTACCGCTCGGAGGAGGAACGCCACACTTGACGCACGTTGCTCCGTGACACACCCAGATGCTGCAGACGAGGTCACAGCCTGGGAGAGTACACGGGCCGATAAGCCTCTACAACCCCGGTCGCAAAAAATCGTCAGGCCGGGGCGTAGTTTGATACGTCTCAAAACGGCTCAGCTCTTGCCAGTTAATGTGCCAGGTGCCCTACAAACAGGCCCTTGACTTTTACCGCACTCTGAAATGAGATAAAAAAAGCCTGTCAGCGAATGACAGGCTATGGCAAAAAAACACGCTCCAGGGTAAGTAAGCCTGGACACAAGTACAAGTAAAACATGACCGGTATGACTTGTTGCAACATACAGAATACCTCACTTTTCATTGTACGCCAGCACGCCCTGGCGTCAAAGGCTATCTGTGCCGGAATAAAGGTGATTTTCTTCATCAAGCCAAACTTTTGTAGTCTACAACTTATGTTATACTTGGCGCACGCTAATCAGCAGACGTTATGAGTTACGTGCTCCACCCAGGAGGAGGCCCCACGATGAGAATTCGTAACATCCGTTGCCGCGAGGTGACTGGCAGTCTGCCCTTCGCGGGCGAGTTTTGGGAGGAACGGCTCTCCCGGCCCATTGACGTTTACCCGGAACACCGAACCGAAGGCGTCCCCTGGCTGGAGCGCCGCGATGCGCAGACGTATACCGTCCGCGCGACTTTCATGGAGGTCGAAACCGATGCCGGCATCGTCGGGCTGGCCGGGCCGATAACTCCGAATATCGCCCATATCATCTTAACGGATTTTAAGGGGCTGCTGCTCGGCGCGGACCCGCTGGCGGTGGAGTTGCTATGGGACAAGCTGTATCGCCTGTCCGTCCACGGACGCAAGGGAATCACAATGATGGCGATCAGCGCGCTGGACTGCGCGCTGTGGGATATCCGCGGCAAATGGTTCAATGTGCCGGTTTACGCGCTGCTCGGTGGGCCGACACGGGAGCGCATCCCGGCTTACGCCAGCATGCTTGGCTTTTCTGTGGAACCGGAACAGGCGGCCGCGCGCGCCCGGGAATTCGCCGCCAAAGGCTACACTGCCCAAAAATGGTTCTTCCGCGCCGTCCCCGCCGACGGCCCTGCCGGGGTCGAACGCAATGTCGCCCTGGTCCAGGCCGTGCGCGAAGCCATCGGGCCGGACGCCGACCTGATGCTGGATTGCTGGATGAGCTGGGACTTGCGTTACGCGCGCACCATGGCTGAACGCATTGCCGCGTATCGCCCACGGTGGGTCGAAGAGCCGGTTATGCCGGATAAATACGACGTGTGTGCACAGATCCGCCGTCATGCCCCCTACCCCATCGCCAACGGGGAACACGAGTACACGCGCTGGGGCTTTCACAAGCTACTGGAGGTCGGCGCGCAGGATGTCCTGCAGCCCGACATTATGTGGGCCGGCGGCCTCACCGAAGTCGTCAAAATCGCGGCGCTGGCCTCGGTCTATGATGTCGAAGTGGTGCCTCACAACCATTCCACCTATGCGACGCTGCACTTCAGCGCATCACAGTCGCCAGCGCTCTGCCCGGTGCAGGAGTACCTGGTCAAGTGGAACACGATTAACAACTTCTTCTTCACCCACAAACCCGAACCCATCAACGGCTATCTCGAACTGCCCCAACAACCCGGCATCGGTTGGGCGATTGATGAAAGTGTGGTAGAAACGTGTGTTATAATGGAGTAGGGAGTGAGGAGTAAGAAGTAAGAAGTAGGGAGTAAGAAGACAATTTGCTGATTCGCCCATTCGCTCATTCGCTGATTCGCTGATTCGCTCATTCGCTCATTCGCTGATTCGCTGATTCGCTCATTCGCTCATTCGCTCATTCGCTGATTCGCTCATTCGCTGATTCGCTCATTCGCTGATTCGCTCATTCGCTGATTCGCTCATTCGCTGATTCGCTCATTCGCTGATTCGCTCACTCACTTATGCTTGCCGATATTCATAGCCTGCTCGTTCATGGAATCGCAGCCGCCAAGGCCGGGGAAAAATCCAGTGCGCGACGCTACCTGGAGCGCGTCCTGTTGGATAGGGATGCCACCCGCGATGAAAAGGTCGAGGCCCAACTATGGCTGGCGCGCATCAGCGACGAACACACCGAACGCCGCGAACACCTGGAACAGGCCCTGGTCCTCGATCCGCTCAATGCTCTGGCGCGGCGGGAACTGGCGATCCTCGATGGGCGTCTCAAACAAGAAGACATCATTGATCCCGACCGGCAGCCGGCGCAAGCTGCCAACAATGCGCCTGAGAAGACTACGGCCCGGCGCTTCACATGTCCGCAATGCGGCGGCGTTATGCAATTCGAACCCGGTGGGAATTTGGTCCGCTGTGCATACTGCGGTCATCGCCAGACCGTGCTCTCCGCGTTCCAGCAAGGACTGACCTTAGAGGAACACGATTTTATCCTGGCAATGGCGACAACTCAAGGGCACGCTTTGCCGGCCGGGATGCACACATTTCACTGCCAGGGCTGTCAGGCACAACTCCTGACTTCCGGCAAGATTTCCGGGAGATGCCCCTACTGTGGCTCGCCGCACGTCGTCGAAATCGAAACGTCTAACCTGGTGCAACCGGAAGGAATCATCCCCTTTGCCGTCACCGCCGAAAAGGCGCAGCAAACTTTTCGGCGCTGGCTGGACAAAAATGTCCACAGCGACCGGATTCGCACCACGCGCGTGCGCGGCCTGTACCTGCCTGCGTGGACCTTCGACATCAGCCGCGAGATACGCTGGCGCGGCGTCGAGCCGGAGGGGACTCCCGTCCCGGGCCTGGGTGTCAGCATGGGAATCAGCAGTGTATCCGGCAAATCGCGGCTGCGTGTCCACGAGGGTAACTATTACGTATACGAGGATGATGTTCTGGTTATGGCGACCCATACTCTGCCCCGCGACCTGCTCAGTGTCTCCGAAAAGTTCCTGCTGGAAGAAACCGTCCCCTACGACAGCGCCTACCTGGCCGATTGGCTCGCCGAAATCTACAGCATCTCTGCGGCAGATGCCTCGCTCGTCGCCCGCCGCATGGTGCTTGAGAAAGGGCAAAAGGCTGCACGTCTGCAAGCGCTGGCGAGCGTCCCCGGCATCGAGAACCTGCAACTGTCCTCAACCAATATCGGCGTGCTTTCGTACAAGTTGCTTTTGCTTCCATTCTGGATCGCCAACTATCGCCATGAGGAGAAGATTTACACCGTCGCCATCAACGGGCAGACCAATCACATCTGCGGTCAAAAACCACCTGGGCTACTCAAAAGGCTCTTGGGGATCGGGGATTAGGGATTGGGGATTAGGGACTGGGGATTGGGAATAACCTGCCTACTCCCTGTTTCCTGCTCCCTAATCCCTACTCCCCAATCACCAATCACTACTTTTCGGAGGATCAAAATGACAACCACCATTCCACGTCCTGAATATCCACGCCCGCAGTTCCGGCGCGCAGCATGGCTCAACCTCAACGGCCCGTGGACCTACACCTTCGACTTCGGCAAGTCGGGCGCGCAGCGCGGTTTCGCCAACAGCCGCGGCTTCGAGGGGGTGATTATGGTGCCGTTCTGCCCGGAAAGTCCGCTTTCCGGCGTAAATTACAAAGACTTTATTGAGATGCTGTGGTACCAACGCACCATTCATATTCCCGCCGACTGGGCCGGCCAACGCATTATCCTGCACTTCGGCGCGGTGGATTACGAAAGCGAGGTCTTCATTGACGGCGAATCCGTGGGCCGCCATTGGGGCGGGACCTCCTCGTTCAGCTACGACATCACCGCCCACGTGAAACCAGGAGGGACACACAACCTGGTGGTCTGCGTGCGCGATGAACTGCGCTCCGGTCAACAGCCGGCCGGCAAGCAATGCCCGGACTTCCAATCGCGCGGTTGCCATTACACCCGCACCACCGGCATCTGGCAAACGGTATGGCTGGAAGCGGTGGCCGAGTGTGGCTTGCGGGATTGCCAGATTACACCGGATGTGGATAACGCGCGCTTCATCGTCACGCCGCGTTTTTACGCGCTCAAGCCTGGCTTGCGGTTCCGCGCCACACTCAAAGATGGTGATACCATCCTTAGCCAGACAGAAAGCGTCGCCGCGAATGGCGTTCCACTGATATTGCCGGTGTCATCCCCCAGGCTCTGGTCGCCGGCATCGCCCTTCTTGTATGACCTGCTCTTTGAAGTTCAGGATGGCGATGCCGGCGTGGATACGGTGCAGAGCTACGCAGGCTTGCGCAAAATCCACATCGAGGGCAACCGCATCTTTCTCAATAACGAATCGCTCTACCTGCGGCTGGTACTCGACCAGGGTTTTTATCCCGACGGCATCTGGACCGCGCCGACGGATGAGGCACTCAAACGGGACATCGAGCTATCACTGGCGGCGGGGTTCAACGGCGCGCGCCTGCACCAGAAAGTCTTTGAAGAACGCTTCCACTACTGGGCCGACAAACTCGGCTACCTCACCTGGGGCGAGTCGTCCAGTTGGGGGATGGACGTGCGAGATGTGGTGAGCGCGCGCAACTTCCTGGCCGAATGGCGCGAGATTGTCATCCGTGACCGCAACCACCCCTCGATCATCGCCTGGACGCCGTTCAACGAAACGCGCGAAGTCGGCGACACGCGCCAGCACTACCGCCTGCACCGCGACGCTGCGCAACTCACCCGCGACCTCGATCCTACCCGCCCGGTCAACGACGCCAGCGGCTACGTGCACGTGGATACCGACCTGTGGACGGTGCACACTTACGTCCAGGACCCGGCTATCCTGCGCGACCAGCTTAAGCCGCACCCCCAGCACGGGCCGTTCCGCAACTTCCCCGACCGCGAGGCCCGCTACGCCGGCCAGCCTTACATCGTGGACGAGTACGGCGGCATCAAATGGATTCCACGCGCGGACCTGGTCTACGCCGAGAATTCCTGGGGCTACGGCGACGCTCCACAGACGCTGGAGGAGTTCTACACGCGCCTGGAAGGCCTGACCGACGTGCTCCTGAGCTATGACCACATCGCAGGTTTCTGCTACACGCAATTGACCGACGTTGAGCAGGAGCAAAACGGCATTTACAACTACGACCGCTCGGAGAAATTCGACATGGCGCGCATCCGGCGGATTTTTCAGAAAGGGAATCAGTGACTGGTAATCAGGTAACAGGTTACGTTTGCAATATTCAACGGTTTTCGGTTCACGATGGGCCGGGGATTCGCACGACCGTCTTTCTCAAAGGGTGCACACTGCACTGCTTTTGGTGTCATAACCCGGAAAGCATCCGCCCCCGGCCCGAAGTGCAGTTTTTCGCCAACCGCTGCATCGGGTGCGGCGCGTGCGTGGCCGTGTGTCCCGAAGGCGCGCAGGGCTTCGATGCGCAAGGCCGGCGCGTCTTCGACCATGAAAAATGTGTCGCATGCGGCCAGTGCGTGGATGTGTGTTACGCCGAGGCGCTGGTCCTCAGCGCCAAAGCGATGACCGCCGCAGCCGTCGTAGACGAAATCCTGCGCGACCGCGCGTTCTACGCCAGCTCCGGCGGCGGCATGACGCTTTCCGGCGGCGAGCCGGCATTGCAAGTCGAATTCTCGCGGGAAATTCTCGAACACTGCAAGGCGGCCGGGATACACACCGCCATTGAAACCGCCGCCAATGTACCCTGGGAAAGCCTGGCAACGCTCTTGCCGCTCACCGATCTGGTGATGATGGACATCAAACACATGAATCCCGTCAAACACCGTGAAGCCGTCGGCGCCCCCAACACCTTGCTCTTGGAGAACGCCCGTCGCCTTGCCGCAAGTGACAAACCGCTCCTCTTCCGCATCCCCGTCATCCCTACGGTCAACGACACGCCGGAAGAGGTTGCCGCCATCGCCGCTTTCGTGCGCGAGTTGCGTGAGCTGCGCGCGGCGCAGCACGACGGCGCCGCGGGGGAGCCGGCGTCCATCACCCTGGAGCTGTTGCCGTTCCACCGCATGGCCGCAGACAAGTACGCCAGTCTGGGATGGGTTTACCACGCCGCCGACCTCACCCCGCCGCCTAAAGAACGCCTGGCCTCCCTCACCGCCGCCGCGCAAGCGCAGGGCATCCCCGTCCACACCCAGTAAACGATGCTTGATCTGCTCAAATTTATCCTCATCCTCGGCGTAACCATCTTCCTGCTGACCCGCAAGTGGGACCTCGGCCTTATCTTGCTGCTGGATGCAGGACTGACGGCGTTGCTGTTTGCCTATCCTCTAGCAGGATTACTTGACTCTATCTGGCGCGGATTGACGGCTGCGGATACCTGGAATCTGGCCGGGGCAGTCTTTTTGGTACTGTTATTGGCCGAATTGATGCGCCGCACACAGGCGATGGAGCGTATGGTCACAGCACTACAAGTGGTGGTCCCTGATAGTCGTATCGTGCTGGCGCTCATGCCCACGCTGATCGGGTTGATGCCCATGCTTGGCGGTGCGATGTTTTCCGCGCCGATGGTCAATGAAATCGGCACACGACTCGACCTGACGCCCAGCCGCAAAACGTACATTAATTATTGGTTCCGCCATTCGATGGAGTATGTCTTCCCGCTCTACTCATCGCTGCTGATGGTCTCGGCGCTACTCGGCGTGTCGGTCTATGCGTTTGTGAGTGCCTCGTGGCCGCTCGCCGTCGCCGCACTGCTTGGCGGGGTGATTTGGGGATTGGCAGGCATCCGTCACGAGCCGCCTGCCACGAACGGACAGAGCCAACGCGCGGCCTGGTGCGATTTGCTCACCAGTCTATGGCCGATCCTGCTGGTCATCCTGGCGGTGGTCGTCTTGCATTACAATATGCTCATCAGCCTGGCCGTGATCTGTACCCTGTTCGCCGTCATCAAACGCCTTGGGCCGGGGCAATGGCGCGACGTCCTCAGCCGCAGCCTGCCGCTACAGACATTCTCATCCATCTTCGGCGTGATGATTTTCAAACAAGTGCTACAAGATACAGGCGCGGTGGAACAGATTCCGCAGGCATTGAGCACGCTGGGTTGGCCGCCGTTGCTCGTGGCCTTTGTGGTGCCAATGCTGGTGGGGCTGGTCACGGGAACCGCGCCCGCAGCCATGGCGCTGAGCCTGCCATTGGTGGCGCCGCTCCTCAATGGGCTACCCATCGAGGCTCTGGCCTCTGGCGTGTGGATGTTCGTCGGCTGTTTCAGCGGCATTCTGCTCTCACCGATGCACCTGTGTCTGGCGCTCACGCACAACTACTTCGGTGCGAATTGGGGTGAACTTTACAAGGTGCTCGTGCCATCTGTCGGCATCATCATTGTCACCGCCACAGGCATTGTGCTGCTGCGGTAGCCGGCCTTTGGTTGTCAACGGATTGAACGGATTTTAACGGATTAAGATGCAGTACTTATTTGAGGAGAAGACCATGCCCAATCACAAGATTGCCCTGATCACGGATAGTACATGCGACTTGCCGGCGGCGCTGCGGGAACAGTACGCGATCCATGTCGTGCCGTTGTCCATCATCTGGGGAGACGAACAACTGCGCGATGGGGTTGACATCCAACCGGAGGCATTTTATGAGCGGTTGGTCGCCGATCCGACCTATCCCACCACCTCACAACCCACGCCCCAGGATTTCCTGAACGCTTATGAAAGCGCAATACAACAAGGCGCGAAGGAAATCGTCGTCATCACCATCAGCCGCGGCATGAGCGGCACCTACGAGTCGGCGCAGTTGGCGGCGCCGATTGTCGGCGTTCCCGTCCACCTCGTGGATTCCAGGTCCAACTCGATGAGCCTGGGCTGGCAAGTGCTGGCGGCCGCGCGGGCGCGGGAGGCCGGCGGGGACGGCGCCGCGATGATCGCGGCCGCCGACGCCGCCCGCAAAACGATGACCTACGTGATCACGCTAGACACCCTGGAGTACCTGCGCAAAGGGGGACGCATCGGCGGCGCAAGTGCCTTCATCGGCACGCTGCTGAACTTCAAGCCGCAGATTTGGGTGAACCACGAGACCGGCAAAGTCGAGGCCGGACGCCGTTCACGCACGCGCCAGCAAGCATTACAAGCCCTGTACACCGACTTCTTCGCCCGACTGGACACCCATAAGCAAATGCGGATCGCCGTGTTGCATAACGCCGCGCTGCCCGAAGCCGAAGCGCTGGCAGCCCGCGTGCAAGCCGAGTTTGCGCCGCTGGAATTGATCATCAGTATCGTCTCACCCGTGCTCGGCGTCCACACCGGGCCACGCGCCGTCGCGTTGTGCGGGTATACGGAGGAGGCCCCAGGTGAGATATCCCGCTAACGAGGGACAAAATTATAACCGCGAATCACGCGGATTTTCTTTTCTGGAGTGATTTTGCAATGAAACGTAAAGTATGGGTGGTCATCATTATCACCCTTGCTGCGACCGGCCTGGTGCTCAAGGGGACGCCGTCGCAGGCCCTCGATGCACGCACAGTTGCGCCAGCGTCCAGTGCTGTGATAACCTCCACGGTCGCGCCGCGCAACATCATTCTCTTCATCGGTGATGGGATGGGGACAGAACACATTCGCGCCGCCGGGATGTATCAGCACGGCAGCGCGGGGACGCTGACGCTGGAATCGCTTCCCTACACCAGCACAATGACCACCTACGCGGCCGACAACCCCGTCACCGACTCAGCGGCGAGTGCTACGGCGATGGCGACAGGTCATAAAGTCGCCAACGGCGTGCTCTCCATCGCCTATCCCGGCGATGAGCGCGAACTGGAAACGCTGCTGGAGCGCTTCCATACCCATTGCAAGCGCGCAGGTCTGGTAACGACAACCCCTGCGACTAACGCTACGCCCGCCGCGTTCGGCGCGCACGAATTCTCGCGCAGTTACTACAACAACATCGCCAACGATTACCTCACGCAAACCCGCCCTGATATTTTGTTCGGCGGCGGAGGCTATGGTCTGAATCCCACCAATGCTGCATCGGCAGGCTACACGGTAGTGCTCGACCGCGCGAGTATGCAAGCCCTCACGCCGCCGCTGACCGGGCGGGTTTCCGGGCAGTTCGGCGTCACCAACTTGCCTTACGAGTACGATTATTTCGTCGGTACCGACCCCGGCTACACCACCCTGCCGCACCTGTCGGAAATGGTCACAACGGCGCTGACGCTGCTGGAAAACGCGCCCAACGGGTTCTTCCTGATGGTCGAGGGGGGACGGATTGACCATGCCGCCCATGCCAACCACATCACACGCACCGTTTTCGAGGTGCTGGAATTCGACCGCGCCGTCGCGGTCGCCTACACGTGGGCGCTCTCCCGCACAGACACGCTCCTCATCGTCACGGCGGATCATGAGACCGGCGGACTGCGCATCATCGCCAACAACGGCGCCGGCAACTTCCCCACCGTCACCTGGACCAGCACCGGCCACACTGCCGCCGCTGTCCCGGTTTACGCCTGGGGCGTCAATGCCGAATTGGCGACACAAGTGCATGACAACACGGACATCTATCAACTGGCAACCGCCGGCCTGAGCGCCACGCCGCTATGCACGCCGACCCCGGTGCGCATCGTCACCTTCCGCGGCCGTCCCCATTTCGACGTTCCAACGTTCCAACGCTCAAACGGTCGAACGTTGAAACGTTGAACTGCTCAGGAGCTCCACGTTGCCCATCCACTACGGCGCACACTGTTACCTGTTCACCGATAGCTGGTCGGATGACCGCTTACCCATCCTGGATGCCGCCAAAGCGGTTGGGCTGGATGTGTTCGAGGTTGTGGTTGGCGACGATGTGCACTACACGCCGCGCCGCACCCGGCAACGGGCCGCAAGTCTGGGGCTAGAAATCACCGTCAGTCCCGGCGGATTGTGGCCCGCCGACTGCGATCTTTCCGCCGATGATCCGGCGCACCGCGCACGGGGTCTGGCGTGGCACAAGCGGCAGGTGGATGTTGCCGCCGAACTCGGCGCGGTAGCGTACACGGGCGCGCTCTACGGTCACCCGGGGACGGTACAGCGCCGTCTCCCGCCCGCCGACGAATTCCCGCGCACCGCCGAGGGTTTGCACGCGCTGGCCGCATACGGAGCGCAGTGCGGCGTCGCCATCGTCATCGAGCCGATGAGCCACTTCCGCACCCACCTGGTCAACACGCCGGAACAGGCCATGCGTCTCATCGCCCTGGCCGACCACCCCAACCTGCACGTGTTGCTGGATACCTACCATCTCGTCACCGAAATTCGTGACTACGCGAAGGCTATCTATACTGTGGCAGCTAAGCTATGGGGATTGCACGCCTGTGAAAGCGACCGCGGCGTTCCGGGGGGCGGCCTCGTGCCGTGGGAGGCGGTCTTCGCCGCGCTCAAGGCCATTGCCTTCGAGGGGTACATGGTGCTGGAGACTTACAATTCGTCCATTGGCGATCCGCCAGGGACGTTTGCCTTTCAAAGAGGGATGTTCCACGATCCATGCCCGGATGGCGCAGCTTTCGTGCGCCGGGGACTCGCCTTCTTGCAAGCCGGTCTAACCACTTCTTCGATTCGCTGATTCTTCGATTCGCTGATTCTTCGATTCGCTGATTCTTCGATTCGCTGATTCTTCTCCCTATTCACTCTTCACAATACAAGCCGGTGTGTCATTCGCCGGATCGTTAACGAGGCGCGAAACGGGATAAGTGATCATCAAGTCGGCGGGATAAGGCTTGAGCAACGCATTGAGCAGCGCAGGCTTCTGCTCGGTGGGATCAAGCCATACATCATAGGCATCCGGCGGCACAATCACGGGCATGCGGTCGTGAATCGGCGCGAGCAGCGCGTTCGGCTCAGTGGTAATGATGGTGCAGGAGAAAACCGGCGTCTCGTCAGGCCGCCAGAGTTCCCACAGTCCGGCAAAGGCAAACGGCTTTTTGGACGCCAGTTGCACATACATGGGGATTTTGGCCTTGCTTCCCGGCACAGATTGCCATTCGTAGAAACCATCGGCAAGAATCAGACAGCGCCGTCGCACATAAGCCGCACGAAACGCAGGTTTCTCCGCCAGCGTCTCGGCGCGCGCGTTGATCAGGCGATTGCCGATCTCCGGGTCTTTGGCCCACGAGGGAATCAATCCCCAGCGAAACATGCGCACGGTGCGTTCCCCGGTGTTAGGGATGACCACTACATCCTGCGTCGGCGCGATGTTATAGCGCGGCGTCAGCTCCGCCGGGAATGTGAAGTCGGGAAACGCCTCGACCAGAGCATCCAGAGTTACACCCAAAGAAAAACGTCCGCACATAAACAAATCCATTGAAGGGAAATTGCAGACCGCCCCTTTTTCAGTAGACTTATGATACCACAACTCCGCCACTTTGCTGCCGCTGCTGTTCGCGGGGTGCATTTCAAGACGGGGGCAGGTTTTTTGCGTTTCCCCCTCTCACCCCCTGCCCCCGCTCTCCCCGCGTGCGGGGAGAGCGGGGGGATTTCTCGAAGGGGGATTTCCGGTCTACGCGAAGTGGACGCCGATGGAGCAGGTGGTCACACCGTTCAGCACGGGTGTGACGCGGGCAAAGTGCGGTTAGCCGAACACTTGCTGAAAGAAGGCGTTCTTATCCAAGCTATCTTGCCAAGCACGATGCCGCTGCACCGAATCCAGTGGACGCGAGCGCACCAGCTCAAGGAAGCGCGTCGTCTCCACCGGGCCGAGCACGCGCAACAGCGTTTCCAAAGCCCGACGAATCAGTTCTTCCTCCTGTAGATACTGATGTTCGATCACCGTCATCGCAAGTTCTCCTTTTCACACAACGCCAGCGGCGTCCCATATCAGCACCGCACCATTAACCGCCGGCATTGTCGCAGCAAACGATCATCACATGTCACAAAGTCGGCAGAGGCAGCCTCCGCAAATGCCAAATGGGCAGCATCGGCTGGCCCAAGTCCCTGGGTTACCAGTAGTTCCGCCCGCGCACGCACTTCATCGAGATCGGCCGATATCCGTTGACCTACCTGCCGCAATAAATGGACCAGGTATTCCCGTTCTGTTGCATTGGGAATCGCGGCAATCTCTACGTCGTGAACCGGTGATACGACAAGTATCAGATCAGCCGCGCGAATGTGGCTCAGGATCAGTTGAACGGCTTCGGCTTCCAAACGGATATGCATCCGTGTCTGATCGTCGAAAGGGCGAGACAACGCACAAACGTCCAGATAAACCAGTCTGACTGATGCCGACACGTTCACTCCATTCGATAGCGTTGACTCCATTATAACACAGCCCTGCAATCCTGGATCGTTCGGTTAACCGGTGAAAGTGTATCCGCCTGGATGAAGCGGCCCAGGGCGGGGTCGGCGTTGTAAAGGTACAACCCGATGGCCGCGTCCTCGATTTGCCCGGTGAAGCGCCGCGCGGTGGGCGCCGGTCGCAGCGGCGAGAATGCAAGGAGGCGGTAGAAGGGCAGAGGAAACGCAGCCGGGTTGCCAAATTCACAGATTCGAGTATGCTTATAGCCAGATTAAACACAATTTTTTAACGCACTTAAGGAGGGAAAGTTCTATGGCTATCCAGATTATCGGCGGCCCCTTGCCCAATATCCCCTGGGAAGATCGGCCGGCAGGCGCCCACGGCGTCGTGTGGCGCTCGGTGCGCAACCCGATCATCCCCCGCGACCTGCTTCCCACTTCCAACAGCATCTTCAACAGCGCCGTCGTGCCGTACAAAGGCGCGTTCGCTGGCGTCTTTCGCTGCGACGATACTGCGCGCAATATGCAATTGCACGCCGGGCGCAGTCAGGATGGCATCACCTGGAAATTGGAGCCGGAGCGCATCCACTTCGCCTGCAAGAATACCGATTGTGATTGCGCCGAGGTGAACCGTTGGGTCTACGGTTACGATCCGCGCGTGGTGTGGATTGAGGATCGCTATTACGTGACCTGGTGCAACTGGTTCCACGGGCCGACGATCGGTGTAGGCTACACTTACGATTTTGAGACGTTCTATCAATTGGAGAATGCTTTCCTCCCCTTCAATCGCAACGGCGTGCTCTTCCCCCGGCGGATCAACGGCAAATATGCAATGTTGAGCCGTCCGAGCGACAACGGCCACACGCCCTTCGGCGACATCTTCTACAGCGAAAGCCCCGATATGCATTACTGGGGTAATCATCGCTACGTTTTCGGGACGGCAAACGGCTGGCAGAGCACCAAAGTCGGCGCGGGGCCGATTCCCATCGAGACTTCTGAGGGGTGGTTGCTGATTTATCACGGGGTACTGACTTCGTGCAATGGCTTCGTCTACAGCGCAGGCGTGGCGTTATTAGACCTCGACCAGCCGTGGAAAGTCATCGCCCGCAGCCGCCACTACATCATCTCCCCACAAACGCTGTATGAGTGCGTAGGCGATACGCCGAACGTCGTCTTCCCCTGTGCAGCGCTGTGCGATGCTGCGACCGGGCGGCTCGCCATCTACTACGGCGGCGCGGATACCGTTGTCGCGCTGGCGTTCGGCTACGTCGAGGAACTGATTGATTTTGCCAGACGCGATTCGCTGGTTTAGTTCGAGTAAATCTTGTCAAAGGTGGCATTCTATAATTATGGTATTGCAGAAACGATTTGGAATTCAAAGATTCTTGCTTATCATCAGTCTCATCTTGTTTTTAGGAACGGGGCCTGTTTCGCGTGTGAACGCGCAACAAGGCCCCACCAATCTACTGGTCAACGGGGATTTCGAGTATTTCGACTGGGGCATCCGCTCCTGGCCCCTACAAGACGGCATTCATGAAGTCCAGGTCTGCCCTGGCTGGCGTGCCTATTACGTGGATGAGCCGCCGGCCAAAGCCAAGGCGCCGGATTACTGGCGGCGTCCCGAATTCCGTGATGTCAAGGCCACAGAATACCCCAACCGTGTCCATGGCGGCTGGTTCGCCGCCAAGTATTTCTCTTTTGCCGGGCAGCACGAAGCCGGTTTTTACCAGCAAGTGAGCGGCATCGCACCCGGGACGCCGCTGCGCTTCTCCGCTTACATGCAAACCTGGAGCTGTATGGCGGCAAAAGAGTGGAACATCTGCCCGACCGGCGATAAGTCCAACAATCCCGCGCCGATGCACACCAAAATCGGCATTGACCCGACAGGCGGCACCGATCCCTGGTCCCCCAACGTGGTGTGGTCGCCCGAAATTGACGCCTACGATGTCTGGACGTATTTCCAGGTCGAAGCCGTCGCCCAAAACAGCACCGTCACCGTCTTCACCTACTCCTGGGCCGATTGGAAGGACGAGATTTTCCGCATGCACAACGACGTCTATGTGGACGATGCTGTACTCATCGCCTTGAACGAGACGCAGCCAACGGCGACGCCTGAGCCGACGGCAACTCTCGATCCCTCATTGCCCACGGCAACGCCTGCGCCCACAGCAACCCCCAGGGCTACACCTACGCCACGACCGGACGGGGCAGTGGTCCACGTGGTTCAGGCCGGCGATACGTTATATGCCATTGCCCGGCAATATGGCGTCTCTGTGGAGACATTGCTGCAATTGAACGGTTTGGCCGACGCCAACACGTTGTGGGTGGGACAGGAACTGGTGATTTCTGTACCCACAGCAACGGCAACGCCGATGCCGGTATTGCCAACGCCGACCCCCACGTCTGTTCCGCCCACGCCGACGGCGCCACCGCCAACGCCCACAACCATCCCCCCAACGGCAACGCTGCTGCCGTCTCCAACGCCTGTCCCGACAGCTATCACCGCATCGGCGGCATCTCCCACACCCGTGTCGGTGTCGGAAAGCAAGAAAAGCACTGTGCCCTGGGGACTCATCGGCGGCGCGGGGCTGCTATTGGGCATCGGCATCGGTTTCATACTCGGCAAAACCCGGCACGGCTAAAATGCCCCCTTAGTTTGATAATGACCATCCAACTACCCGACTAACGACTACCTGACTAACAACCAAATACCGAAATCAACATGCGCCCACTCAAAGCCGTAATCCTGGCCGCCGGCCAACAATCCATCACCGATGACGGCGTGCCGATTGTGCTGCAAACGTTAGGCGACCGCAAAATCGCCGATTACGTCATCCGCAACGCGCTGCGCCTGGTTGCGCCGGACGACCTTTACATTGTCATCAGCCAACCGCAGAATGAAGCCCAATGCCATCTGTGGGGTATGGATGCGGCGTGTCCCTATCACTACATCGTGCAAGCAGAACAGCGTGGCACAGGCCACGCTGTTCTACAACTTGCGCCGCTCCTCAAGGACTTTGACGGCGACTTGCTCATCCTCTACGGCGACACGCCGCTTTTTCGGCTGAACTCGATCCGTGGGCTGCTTAACCGCCATCGCCTCAAACAAGCCCATCTGACGCTGCTCTCCGCCATTGTGGATCGCCCCCTCCCCTACGGGCGCATCATCCGCGACGCCGCCGGGCGCATCATAGACATCATCGAAGAGACCGATGCCTCGCCCGAAGTGCGCGAAATCCGCGAGCTGAACGTGGGTGCTTACGTGGCACAGGCGCGGGCGCTCTTCCCGGCCCTGGAGACGCTGCCGCCCTCGCCGATAGATGGTGAATATCGTCTGACAGATTGCGCGCATCGCCTGATCCATGCCGGGATGCGTGTGGAGAGCTACCAGATTTACGATCAAGACGAGGTGCAGGGCATCAACAACCGCGCCGACCTCGAACAAGCGATTTTCATCCTGCAAAAGCGGCTCTACCGTCCGCGTCGCACCGAAGAACAGAACCTCATCGCGTTCGGCACGGGCGGATGGCGGGCGATTATCGGCGAAGGTTTCACCATGCACAACGTCCGCCGTCTTGCACAGGCGTTGGCGAATGAGATCATCCGCCGGGGACAGGAAAAACGCGGCGTGCTTATCGGCTTTGACCGGCGCTTCCTCTCCGACCGCGCCGCCGCGGCTGCGGCGGAAGTCTTCGCCGGGAACAACATCACCGTCACGCTGTTGAGCGAGGACGCGCCGACGCCGCTCATCACTTATGCGACTGCAAAAGTCAATGCGGCGTATGGTCTGGCCTTCACTGCCAGCCATAACCCCCCGGAATGGAACGGCCTCAAGGTCTTTCGCGGCGACGGTTCGCTGCTGCTGGATGACGAAACGCGCCAGATCGAAGCCGAAGCCAACCATCTGCAGGCGGATGACGTGGTGAAAATTGACCTCGACCTGGCATTAGAAGCCGGCGTCGTCAACCGGCGCGACTTCACCAACGAGTACGTGGACGCCGTCGAGACGCTCATTGACCTGGCAGCCATCCGCGAGGCCGGGCTGAAGGTCATCGTGGACCCGATGTACGGCGTGGGGCAGTTGACGCTGGGCATCATCCTCACCGAGGCACGCTGCCGTGTGACCTTCATCAACGAACGGCACGACCCGCTCTTCGGCGGACGCTCGCCTGCGCCGAATCTGGATGCCCTGCGGATGCTCATCACCCACGTCCGCAATGAAGGCTACGACCTGGGGCTGGCGACCGACGGTGATGCCGACCGCATCGCCATTGTGGACGAGAAAGGCGAGTACGTTACCGTCAACGACATCCTGCTGCTGCTCTACTGGTACTTGCGCGCGGTGCGCGGCGAACGCGGGGGCGTGGTCCGCAACCTGGCGACGACGCACCTGCTCGACCGGCTGGCAGCGCATTTCGGCGAAGCATGCTACGAAACGCCGGTGGGCTTCAAGCACATCACTGCCGCGATGACAGCACACAACGCGCTCCTCGGTGGGGAATCCAGCGGTGGGCTAACCATTCGCGGGCACATCCTGGGGAAGGACGGCATCTTCGCGGCGGCGCTCATTGTGGAGATGCTGGCGCGCACCGGCAAGAAGATTTCGCAACTGTTGCAGCAGATTTACGCCATCACGGGCCGGCTTTACGCGGAAGAAGACGACATCCTGGCGACGCCGGAAATGCGCATCGTCATCCCCCGGCGGATTAAAGCCCTGATACAGGAACATGGGCATGCGCCGATCCGGCTGGGCGACTATCCTGTCGTGAGCATTTCGGAGCTGGACGGCACGAAATTCCTGCTGGAAAACGACAACTGGGCGCTGTTGCGCTTCTCCGGCACCGAGCCGCTGCTGCGGCTGTTCGCGGAGGCGGATTCGATGGAGAAGGCAAAAGAACTCATCGAGCGTCTGAAGGCGCTGGTTTCGTTGTAATACATAGTTGGCGGGCGCCGTCGTCGGTACTTGACAAAGGGTCTGAGATGGCACAAACATGGAAGAAAAGGAATGACTGCAAGAAGGAGCGAAAAATGACGACCTATCAAGCCATCTATACAGACCGGATTCGCCAGGAAGTGGCGCAGATCCCGGGCGAATACTTGCCGCTCCTGTTGGAGATGATCCATTTATTTCGTCAAAGCATTGCCCTCAAGCCGGCCGAGGAGAGTTTTCGTCAAGGCTGGCAAGAGGCTTTGCGATCAGAGGCGTTGCCGGTCGCTGATTTGTGGACAGGAACTGAAAACGTCAGTTACTGTGGATGAACTGCGTGACGTTACAATAATCCCCGCGCCAGTCGAATTGCCCCTTGCGCCGGTTCGTGGACGGGCGTCAAAGGCGACAACATCAATCCCCGTTCAATCGTCGCCGCCACAAACGCCGCGCGGACGCTCTGCCCTCTGAGAATGACGCTCCCGGTCAACGCGCAGGGAATCGCGCCGGTCAACGCCAGTCGTCGCACGACGGCATCCACCGCGATAGCCAATTCCCGGCCGGCATCCTGCAAAATGGCCTCGGCCACCGCGTCGCCTTGCAAAGCCACGGCCTGCACTAACGCCGCTAACGCCGCAATGTCGGCGCACTGCGTGGATTTGTACACGTGACCGATCAAGTCCTGTGGTTGCGCGAGCGACCAGTGATCGAGGATCGCCTCTGTGAGCGCGGTCTGCGGGCCACGCCCGTCGGCAGCGCGGGCCACGGCGCGTAACGCCGCCCGCCCAATGGCGTAGCCGCTGCCGTCGTCGCCGAGCAGATACCCCCACCCGTCCGCGCGGGCAACCTGGCCGTGTGCATCCTCGCCGTAGACCATCGAGCCGGTGCCACAGAGCACGGCGACGCCCCACCCTTCCGGCGTCCCTGCTGCCAATGCCAGGCGCGCGTCGTGCGTGATGACGACGGGCACACCGGGATAGCGTGCGTCGGCCCACGCGCGCAGCACGGCCTGGTCGGCGGGACGCGCTGCGCCAGCCATACCCAGGCAAAGCGCCGCCGGGCTTACCGCCCGTCCGCCCGCCGCGGCCGCCACTGCCGCATCGAGCGCCGCGTAAGCCGCCTCCGCACCGATGACGAGGTAGTTGGACGTCCCGGCCATCCCGCGCCCCAGGATATTGCCATCCCGGTCGGCGATGAGCGCCGTCGTCTTACTCCCCCCGCCGTCAATGCCGATGAGAATGTCGGATAACAAAAACTCTCCTTGCAATCAGCAGATTAAGCAGATTGAGCAGATTTATCGGCAAAACAATAAAATCTTGGGAGGCTCGGGCCGATCTCCAGACCGCGCCCGCTCAACACATCACTCTGCTGTGGCGCGGTTAGAGACCGGCCACAGCGATACAAGGGATGTTGTTCAGACAAAAGATCAACCACGAATTTACACGAATCTCCACTAATTTGCTCCGTTCGTGAAAATTCGTGCAGATTCGTGGTTAAATCCGCTGACACAAAAAACATTCGTGAAAATTCGTGCAGATTCGTGGTTAAATCCGCTGACACAAAAAATAACATTCGTGAAAATTCGTGCAGATTCGTGGTTAAATCTCAATCGCCCGGCGCACAACGCCGCCGACGGCCTCCAGTTGACGGCGCGCTTCTTCCGGCGAGACGCCTTTAACCAGCGCCACAATCGCCGTCTTCACCTCGCCGTTGCAGGCATCCAGCGCGCGTGCGGCTTCTTCCTCAATAGTTCGTAATTCGTGATTCGCCGATTCGCCGATTCTTGCATCCTGCATCCTGCCCCTTGCCTCCTCCACCGCCTCGGCCACAATACGTCGCGCGCGCCGACGGAGCTTGGCATTGGTGGCCTGCACGTCTACCATCAAATTGCCGTAGGTTTTGCCCAGGCGGATCATCACGCCGGTGGAGAGCATATTGAGCACCATCTTTTGCGCGGTCCCGGCCTTGAGGCGCGTGGAACCGGCGATGACTTCCGGCCCCACGATAGGCGCGATGGCAATATCCGCCAATTCGTGAAGCGGCGCGGGGCGGTTACACGCCAGGCTAATGGTGAGTGCGCCGCGCCGCCGGGCCTCGGCCAATCCGCCAAGCACGTAAGGGGTGCTACCGCTCGCGGCGATGCCCACCACGCTATCCTGCGCGCCCACGTCGAGCGCGGCGATGTCACGCGCGCCGGCCTCGCGGTCGTCTTCCGCGCCTTCCACCGCCGTCGTGAGCGCCACCTCCCCTCCGGCAATCAGCCCCACGACCTGCTCCGGCGCAGCGTTGAACGTCGGCGGGCACTCGGACGCATCCAGCACGCCCAAGCGCCCCGACGTCCCCGCGCCGATGTAGATCAGCCGCCCCCCCGCCTGCATCCGCGCCGCGATGCGATCTATTGCCTCCGCTATTGCAGGCAGTTCCGCCTCCACCGCCACCGCGACCTTCGCATCCTCCGCGTTCATCAAGCGCACCATCTCCAGCGTGAGGACGGTATCAATGTTCTGCGTAGCGGGGTTTCGAGACTCGGTTTGATTTTGGACTTTAGATTTTGGATTTTGGAGGAGGGCTGAAGGCTGAGGGCTGAAAGCTGAAAGCTGACTCGATGATTCGCCGATTCGCCGATTCGCCGGTGTGATGTCGCCAAGGATGACCGGGTGCCGCGCGCCGGTGGCGGCGGGCAAGTTACTGGGACGACCGTGCCAGGTCTCATAGGCCAGTACGGCGAAAGCGACGGCTTCTTTGGCTTCCACGCCCAGACCGACCTCGTCCGAAGGGATGACGCGGACGCCGGGGAGTTGACCGCGCAGCAGCGCCATCAGCGTGGGATTGCGCGCGCCGCCGCCGCTGACGATGACTTCATCGGGCAACGTGGGCAGGAAGTCGCGGTACGCCTGCGCAATGGATGCGGCAGTAAAGGCCGTGAGCGTAGCGACGATATCTTCCGGCACAAGTCCACGCGCGATCCCCTGATCCCACACCCGCGCACCAAACTGCGCGCCGAACAACTCGCGCCCGGTCGTTTTGGGCGGCGGCTGATGCAGGTACGGCTCGCGCAGCAACTCGCGCAGCAGCGTCTCATCCACACGCCCCCGCGCCGCCAACGCGCCATCGCGGTCGAAGGTGAGCGCGCCGTCCGTAGCGCGGCTCGCCGCATAGTCAATGAGCATATTCCCCGGCCCGGTATCAAAGGCAAATGGGGATTGGGGAGTAGGGATTAGGAAGTGGGGATTAGGGATCGGGGATTGGCTGACGGCTGAGAGCTGATCGCTGACGGCTGAAAGCTGACCGCTGATAGCTGACGGCTGAGGGCTTAAATACGTGACGTTGGCGATGCCGCCGATATTCTGCGCGGCGCGGGTGAGGGTAGGATGCGTCAGCAGCAGGGCATCCACGTAAGCGATGAGCGGCGCGCCGTGCCCTCCGGCGGCGATGTCGCGCGCGCGAAAGTTGCTCACGACGGGGATGCCGGTCATTTCGGCGATCACTGCCGCCTCACCCAGTTGCAGTGTTGCCCCCCCTATCTGAGGCAAGCTGACAGCTTGACCTACGATTTCTTGCCGTGAATCAGGAGGGATATGCCACACAGTTTGCCCGTGGCTACCGATGAGATCCACCTGTGCGGGGGTCAATCCAGCTTCGGCCATCGCACGCAGCGCCGCCTCGCCGAACGCGCGGCCCAGGGCAAAGTTGAGACGGCACAGGCGATCCACGCTGCCGGTTTCGGGGCGGAAACAGGCGAAGATCTCGTCGCGCAGCATGGGGGGATGTGGGACGTGGGTGTGACCGAGCACGTCCCAGGTCAAGGCGGGCGGTGCACCTTCGAGACGGACGATGGCGGCGTCTGTCCCGTCGGCGGATGTGCCGGACATCAAACCCAAAACGATCATTTCTATTGTGCGGTACAATTAACGGCGAGGGTATACAACTGATGTTCAGGCGCTATCTCACATGCACTAATCGGTTGGTCGGCGGGGCAAGCAGCCTCAGCCGCAGGCTCCCATTTGACCACCCACAGGCACATCGCCTCAGCCTGGCGATAGCAGCCGAATTCACCATTAGGGCCGCTGGCCGCGTAACGATTATCCACCTCCCAGCCGCGTCCCTGAAAAGTTTCGCTAATCGTAGCCACCGCAGCACCGACGCTTTCAAAGTCCGTGCCTGTGCCAGAGGCGGTGACCTGACATCCCGTGACCTGCTGCCCACTGATGGGGTCCTCAAATGTTGCCGGTTCGGTCACTTGCATCACAACGCCCAGTCGCTGTTCCAGATTGCCTTTCAATTCGTTACACACGGAAACATTAACCGCACACTCACCCCGAAAGAACGCCCACTCTTCACATTCAGCCCCTGTGGGAAACGCACAGTAGCCGACTTCACCACCGCTCTCGGTGCGGATGTCCACCCGTCCACCCTGCGCCTCGCAGAAGAGCGAAGCCGGGTTTGCCAGGCCCGCAGCCTCGGTTGGCGTAGCCGGAACGCTGGTAGGTGTGGTGGTCGCGGTAGCGGTAGGCACAGTCGTTGCACAACTACTGAGGAGGCCCAATATAACAAACGTAACGATGATTTTCCCTAGCTTTCCTGGATACATTGTCTTCCTTGACTCCTTCGCAAATAGCTACAGAGAACACCGGGTTCACAGAGAAAAGTAAAAATCTCTATGCTCCACGTATTCCGCGGTGAAATTTCCGTATGCGCATCTTCGGTCTTCAGCGTAGTCACACCTACTAGCTCACCATTGATTTCTGCAACGACGAATATGTGGCCGAGTTCCGTGTAGTGCGCTGTGATGTCGTCCAGGTCTGGATTGCGCGTCTCATCAATCCACCCGAAATGCTCACCCAGGCCGGTGAGGATGGGCCGGCGCACGGCGTCTTGATCACGCGGTTCGAATGGGCGACCAGAATGTGAATCAGGGGGAGATAATTCTATCAGCAAAACCGGGATATACTCTGCAAAAATCTTTTACATTCAAGGTAACAATGTTATCTACTTTCGTCTTCACAGCAGTATAGAGTATCAGGGCACCGTAGATAACACTACCCGTTATCTCTCTTTCAGATAGGTCTTGCACAACCGCACTATAATCGGCTTCATTTAAGGATACAACCTGACACAGCTCGAGCACGTTTTGCTTGATGAGACGCGAGGCTATCTGCGGAGAAATCCGTGGATGCACAGGTAGATTCGTAAGAACAGCGTACAATTCGCAATTCGGCGATCGAGTGGGCGGCAACAATGCCTGTAATGGCTTTCTGTTTAACGCGCTGTAGCCAGGGCAGCGCACGTTCATGCATCGGATGCGCCTCAACCATTGCCGCCACCAAAGCTGAGGTATCGAACAAAATATTCATAGGGCAGCCTGATTTTGCAGGTTGACAATGCGGCGTTCACGTTCGTCGCGGACCACGTTTGTCAAATCAGCATCCGATTGCGCTTTGACCACCAAGATTCCCTGCTTTTCGACCAACATGGGTGAACTATCCTGAACGCGCAGACAAAGCTCATCGCTTTTCCCTACCTCGAAAAGAAGCGTCATACCTTGCGATAAGCCCAGCCGCTTGCAAAAAGCGGAGGGAATCACAATACGACCATGATGATCCACAGAAACCTGAACCACTTCACGCATCTGACTACCTCAGAACCTGGATTTGTCTTTATTGTACTCGAATTCGCTATGTATCACAAGTCTACCGCCTCCACAATCGCCCGATGCACCGCAACACGCAACCCCGCAATGCGCCGGTCCTGCCGCCCATTGTAGACCTCATTCGTCAGCAATGCCACCACGAGGTCGCGGTCGGGGTCTATCCACAAGCTCGTACCGGTAAAGCCGGTATGCCCGAAGGCACGCCGGCTGAACGGGTGGCTGCTGGCCTCCGGGTCGTCCAGCCACAGCGCAAAGCCCAGGCCGCGCCGCGTGCCGATGCCGTCGGTATAGCAGCGCGTCATCGCGTCCACCGTGGAGGATAACAGCAAGGGGAATCCGCGCCGCTGCCCGGTCGGGCGATCCAGGAACGTCTGCCCGAACGCGGCGATGTCTTCCGCCGTGGAGAACACCCCCGCGTGCCCGGCGACGCCGTCGAGCCGGTAGGCGTTCTCGTCGTGAACCGCGCCGACGATACGACGGTTGCGCCAGGCGCAGAATTCGGTCGGCGCGACGGATTTTGGATTTTGGATTTCCGATTTTGGGATCGCGACGTTTTCAGGTGATAGTGGCAAATAGCCAGTACGCTGCAAATCCAACGGGGCGGTGACGCGATGGCGCACGGCGGCGTCAAGGGATTGTCCGGCGAGGCGTTCGATTGCCATGCCTACCAGAATCAAGCCGATATCGCTGTAGATGACTTGTGTGCCGGTGGGGTACGAGAAGAAGGTGTTCAGCGCCATCTGGCGGGCGGCGGTGGCGCTGGGTTCGCGGTAGAGCGGACGCCACGCCGGTAGGCCGGAGGTGTGGGTGAGCAAATCGTGAAACGTAACCCGTCCAGCATCGACATAGCCGCCATTCTCGGCGACAGCGACCATCCCGCCAGGACTGAGCGGGTCTTCGTAAGGCTGGATAGGCCGCAACCCGCTGAACTCCGGCAAAACCGCGCTAACCGGAGTATCAAGTGCGACGCGGCCTTCTTCCACGAGCGTCATAAAAGCGGTGACGGTGAAAAGTTTGCTCACCGAAGCCATATCGAACAGCGTATTACGTTGCGTTGGGCATGCGCGCGTCTCCGGGGCAAGCCAGCCGAACGCCTCGGAAAACACAACTTCCCCCTGAAACCGCACGACAAGTTGCGCCGCCGGTGTAATGACGCCGGTAGCATTTTGCAAAATCATATTGGCGTTGCTTAAATCCATCATGCACCCTCCCCAGACCCAAAGGGTTGCTCTAATTCTAAAATACCCTTACAATACACCTGTGTTTCTTGTCCATTTCTAAAAAAATTAAGGAGGATACCATGTTCAAATCACGTTGGGTGTCGGTCGTATTGCTCGTCATACTCATCCTGACGAGCGGCTGCGGCGCGCAAGGGGCAGGCAGCGGCGGGAAGCCCTTCAAGGTGGCGTTTATCTACGTCGGCCCGGTCGGTGATCTGGGGTGGAGTTATGCACACGATCAGGGACGTCAGAAGCTCCAGAACACCGTCAAGGGCGTTGAGACCTCGTACCTCGAGCTGGTAACTGAGGGGCCGGATGTTGAGCGGGTGCTCCGCGATTACGCCGCGCAGGGTTACGATATGATCTTCGCCACCTCGTTCGGGTATATGGATTACGTTCTCGAAGTCGCCAAAGACTATCCCCAAATCCGTTTTGAGCACTGCACCGGCTATCAGACGGCGGAGAATGTCGCCACCTACGATGGGCGCGGCTACGAAGGGTGGTATCTGGCCGGGATGACCGCCGGACGGATGACAAAGTCCAACACCCTGGGGTATGTCGCGCCCTACCCCATCCCCGAAGTGATCCGCAACCTCAATGCCTTTACGTTGGGCGCGCGCAGTGTCAATCCTGCCGTGCAAGTACGTCCGGTGTGGATCTTCAACTGGTTTGATCCTGTCAAAGAACGCGAAGCCGCCCAGGCGCTGCTGGACGCCGGCGCCGATGTGATCGCCCGCGAGAGCGATTCCACCGAGCCGGATAAGCTGGCGGAAGAAAACGGCGTCTACGCCATCGGCTACAACGCCATCTCCACCGAGGTAGCCCCCAACGCCCTGTTGACCGCGCCGATCTGGGATTGGGGCGTCTATTATGCCGAAACGGTCAAAGCCGCGATGAATGGTAAATGGAAGTCCCATGCGTATTGGGGACACATGGCCGACGGTGTCCTGGACCTGGCGCCCTTCGGCGCAATGGTGCCCAAAGCCGTGCAGGACGAAGTCAACGCCGCGAAGCGGCAAATCATCAACGGCAAGTTGCATCCCTTCACCGGGCCGATTGCCGATCAGAGCGGCGTCATCCGCGTCCCTGCCGGCACGACGATGTCCGATGCCGAGCTGCTCAGCTTCGACTGGCTGGTTGAGGGCGTGGCCGGCCAGATTCCAAGCGAATAGGCCATTTTCAGATCTGACAGGTTTGGGAAAACCTGTCAGGTCTATTTCCCAACTTCCAGGAGCTTGGCAATGATTTCACCGAGCCGCAATATGTTTAACGTTCTGGATTACGGCGCAGTCGGCGACGGGCAGACGCTCGATACCACCGCACTCCAGGCCACCATCGAAGCCTGCAGCCATGCCGGCGGCGGCACAGTCTATGTCCCGGCCGGACACTACCTCACCGGTTCGCTGTTCCTCAAGAGCCACATCACGCTATATCTGGATGCCGGCGCGACGCTCCTGGGCAGCCAGAACGCCGCCGATTATCCCCTCATCGCCAACCGTTGGGAAGGGGTGAGCCGCGAGACGCATGCGCCGCTCATCGGCGGGGACGATCTGACGCACATCGCCATCCTCGGGCGGGGAACGATAGACGGGCGCGGCGCGTACTGGTGGGACCTGCACCGCAGACGCACGCTTGACCACCCGCGACCACGGCTCATCTCGTTCAGCCGTTGCACGAACGTGCTCATCGAAGGGATCACCTGCATCAACTCGCCGAGCTGGACCATCCATCCCTACGCCTGCGATAACGTCACCATAGACAAAGTGACGATTGTAAATCCGGCCGACTCGCCTAACACCGACGGCATCAACCCGGAGTCGTGCCGCAACGTACACATCGCCAATTGTTACATTGATGTAGGCGACGACTGTATCACCATCAAATCCGGCACGGAAGAAGAGGGACGTGACCGCCTCTTGCCCTGCGAGAACCTCACCATCACCAACTGTACGATGGTGCACGGGCACGGCGGGGTAGTCATCGGCAGTGAGATGAGCGGCGGCGTGCGGCGCGTCGTCATCAGCAACTGCGTTTTCGTGGGGACCGATCGCGGCATCCGCCTCAAATCGCGGCGTGAGCGCGGCGGCGTGGTCGAGGACATCCGTGTGACCAACGTAGTAATGACAGATGTGTTGTGTCCCTTTATCATCAATCTGTTTTACGGCTGCGGCGCATGGGGCACGGCCAAAGTCGAGGACCGTGCCCCCTGGCCGGTGAATGAAGGGACGCCGCGCTTCCGCCGCATCCACTTCAGCGACATCAGCGCGCGCAATGTGCGCTATGCAGCAGCGTTCCTCTACGGACTACCGGAAATGCCGGTGGAGGAGGTCACTTTCAGCAACGTGGACATTTCGATGGCGCTGGACGCCGAAGCCGGCGTTCCGGCAATGGCGCCGAATCTCGAACCCATGCAGCGCGCCGGTTTCTGGGCTGCCAACGTGCGCCGCCTGCGCCTCCACAACGTCACCATCACCGATCAATTGGGGCCAGCGCTGTTGCTGCAAGAAACCGCCGATGTCGAAATCACCGGCTTCAGTCCCCCACCGGGAAACATTTGAACGTTCCAACGTTCCGACTACTCGTTGCGGCGCTTGCGGGGGACGACAATCCAGAGAATCAGGTAGGGTACCAGTCCCGGCAGGCCGCCCGGCAGTAACAAGATGAGAAAGAGCAGCCGGAACCAGAAGGGCGCGATGCCGTAGAACGCCCCCAAGCCCCCACAGACACCCGCGATAATGCCGTTTTGTCGTCGCAGTTTGTGATTTGCCATTGTGCACCTCCAGCGTGTAATGAGCTTACTGTATTACGCGGCAAGAGGTGTAAAGTTGCAAGCTGTCATCAATGGGAAAGTTCTTTAACCCCTGTTCCAAAAGATGCCAGGTGCCGCTGGAAATGCCGATCAAGCAGGGCTTCGTAATCGGCGGCATACTCATCCAGCAACGCCATCAACGGCGCACGGTAGGCATCAAGCACCGAGCCGAAGGTCACGTGCAGGACCTGTCGCGCGTCGAATTGGTTGAGCAAATCGGGCAGGGCTGCGTCGGTCAGTGATTCCGGCGCGGGGACGTTTTCCAGGTGCGCCGAGACGTGATAGGTGGCCCGGTCAGTCGCGTAACGCCCGATGGCGAAGGTGAGAATCTCGCGGAAGAACACCGGGGCAACGTGCGCTACCGTCCGCAACGCCTCCAGGTAACTGGTGCCGGCAGTTTTGAGATGCACCAATCCGCGCGTCAGTCGCGCAGCGATGGGGTAGATGGAGAATTTGTCCGAACCGGAATGGAGACTGAGCTTATACGGCCCCAGGTTCCGCGCGATGGCGGCGTGGCGGGCAAAGGTCTCGGTGAAGGTGGAGAGGTCGCCGATGTAATCCACGCCCTTCTCAAAGCGTCCCACGAAACGCGGCGCCAGGCTCACCCACTGCACACCCAGCCGCCGCAACTCCAGCGCGATGAAAAGGTGTTCTTCCGGCGAAGTCGGGGTATCTGTCTCGTCTACAGAGACTTCGAGATCGAAAGGCCGGCTGTTCATTCGCCTGACAATGTGTCGGTACATCTGCGCCGTATGGGCAATGGCGCGCCCGTATTTGGCGGCGGCGCGTTCCAGCGTTTCCGGTTCAAGGGCCAGGGTGAAATCGCCGACGGCGAAGGTTTGCCGAGCATAGCGTTTGAGCACGGCGTCAGGCGTGTCATCCAGCATGTCCCAAGGCAGCGCTATGAATTTGGCATGGACGACCTCCTCTGGCGCAGTATGCGCCGTGTTATCTACGTGCGCGCCGGGGTCAACGGTGAAGAAGGTGTATCCGGCATCTATGAAAGTATTGGCGTCGGCGGGCGTCTTGAGATGATCGGCGTCCGCCCCCCAGGGCGCGCGCCAGCCCATCTGGAACAGCCCCCACATAGCATCATCCAGCACTTGCTGCGGCGTGCGGCCGGTGCGGGCGTTTTCGCGCACCGATTGCTGGGCGAAGATCGGCGCGATGTCGGGATAACGTTCCGCCGCTCTGACATGCCCCGGCGTGGCGACGCCGAGGCGGTCGCCGAACCCCGCCGACGTACACAACCCCAATGGGGTGGGATTGAGCCAGGGAAGTCTCTCCCGTAAGGCCACGGCATTGGCGGCTATGAGCGGACAGAGGAGCGCGTTTTTGTACGGCGCGCCGGAGAAAGACGCTGTTGCTTCTGCATTGCCCAGGACGATCAAATAACGGGCACGGTCGGCTTCGCGGTACGCGAGGCCGTAAGTCACCCTCTCATGATCAACCACGGAGCGCTCATAGACCTCGAAACCGGGCAAATGTTCGATCTCCATTGTTCAAATATCTCCTGTGAAAATTGCAAAATGCCCGTAGCGCAACCTGTCAGGTTGCTTCTGGGGCAAGCTAACAGCTTGCGCTACGTTTTTGCGTCAATGTCGTAGCGCAACCTGTCAGGTTGCTTCTGGGGCAAGCTGACAGCTTGCGCTACGTTTTCAAGCTGACAGCTTGCGCTACGTTTTTGCATCAATGTCGTAGCGCAACCTGTCAGGTTGCTTCTGGGGCAAGCTAACAGCTTGCGCTACGTTTTTGCGTCAATGTCGTAGCGCAACCTGTCAGGTTGCTTCTGGGGCAAGCTAACAGCTTGCGCTACGTTTTTGCGTCAATGTCGTAGCGCAACCTGTCAGGTTGCTTCTGGGGCAAGCTAACAGCTTGCGCTACGTTTTTGCGTCAATGTCGTAGCGCAACCTGTCAGGTTGCTTCTGGGGCAAGC